>CAMLKX010000157.1 GCA_946480515.1 uncultured Sphingomonadaceae bacterium
TATGTCTGCTTTCGACCCATTGCAGACGTTCGCTAGAGGCAGCTTTGGCCGAAGTAGCAAGCGAAGGCGATGACGACGTAAAGCGCGAGCGGAACCAATAGAAATGGCAGGCTCACTAGCAGCCACCAACGCCGCCGCTTCCGGATTGCCAAAAGAGAGCCGATCGCCACTGCCAGAAGGCCAACAAGGATGAGGAGGCTCAGCACTGGGTTGCCCTAACAGCCAAAAGCTAATGTCCGCTTTCCACCCAAAGCAGACACTCGATCCCCTTTGTTTAACCTTGCGGAATAGGATTCCGACTGCTTCATCCGCGGCTCGCCCGAACGGCTCATTCTCAGCATCGGATTGGAGCTTGCGCGAGCGCGAACATTGTGAACATTCGCCTTGCGCGACGTTTCACACCGCCTTCAGCGCATTATCGAAGTCGGCGATCAGATCGTCCGGGTCCTCGACGCCGATCGAAATTCTAACCAGATTGTCGGTGATCCCAAGCGCCGGCCGGCGCTCGTCCGGGACCGACAGATGAGTCATCGCGGCCGGTGCGCTGGCGAGGGTTTCGGTCCCGCCGAGACTGACGGCCAGATGCGCGATCTCAAGCGCGTCGAGGAAGGCGAACGCCTCACGCTCACCGCCCTTGAGATAGAGCGAGAAGGTGGAACCAGCACCAGTGCAGTGTCGCCGGTAGATGTCCGCCTGCCGCGACCCTTCCTCAAGGAACCCCAGATAGCCAACTGTCTCCACCTTGGGATGATTACGCAGGAATTGGCAGACCTTGAGGGCGTTTTCGCCGGCGCGGGTCATCCTGAGTTCGAGCGTCTCCAGGCTCCGCAGCAGCATCCACGCGGTGTTCGGATCGCAGATCGTTCCCATTGTGTTGCGGATCATCCGGACGGGATCGAGAGCGGCTTGCCGGCCAACGAGCCCGCCCGCCACCAGATCGCTGTGGCCTCCCGCATATTTGGTCAGGCTGTAGACGCTGATGTCCGCGCCGTGATCGAGGGGATGCGACCACAAGGGGCCAAGGAAAGTATTGTCGATCGCGATCGGCGGCGCATCCTTGGGGAACAGTTCTGACCGTGCAGCGGCCACCGCCTCGACATCAACCAGCGCGTTTGTCGGATTGGCCGGGCTCTCGAGGAAGATGAGCGCGACCCGTCCCGTCGTTTTCGCTCGCTCCAGCGCAGCGGCAATCTCCGACTTTGAGGCGCTCGCTGGGAAGTCGACATAGCGTACGCCAAATCGTCCGAGCACCCGGCCGATCAGCGTCTCCGTCGCGGCGTATAGCGGCCCTGAGTGAATGACCACGTCGCCCGCGCTGACGAAGGTCAGCAGCAGGGTCGCAATGGCAGCCATGCCGCTCGAGAAGACGAGCGCATCCTCGGCATTCTCCCATAGTCCGAGCCGATCCTCGAGGATCTCCTGGTTGGGCCCATTGAAGCGGGAGTAGACCAGCCCATCCGTGCCCCCCGGCCGCTTGCCGGTGATCCCCTCAAAGTGCCGCTTGCCCGCCGCTGCGCTCTCAAACACGAAGGTTGAAGTGAGGAACACCGGCGGCTTCAGCGCTCCCTCCGACAAGGCGGGATCGAAGCCGTGCCCCATCATCAGCGTTGCGGGTTTCAGCGGCTTCCCGCCGATGGCGCGCGGGCCCGGCTTGGGGCGCCGACGCGGCGTCGCTGCGCCGATCGGCGGGTCATTGTCCTTGTCCATGCGCAAACTATGCGCCCGTCATTCCGATCAGCCAATCATCCGTGCGTCGTTGAGGCTCGATTATCTGATCTGCTTGGCGAAATATTGGAGGGCGGACTTGGTCTTGGTCGTCGCCTTTCTCTCCAGCGGAAGGCCGCTTTCGACCACAAAGTCCCGGAAGCTTTGCGCCAACTCAGCAGCTTCTTCCGGCTCGCCTTTGGTTGAGATCTCCAGCACACGCGAGCCGTCAGGGTACAGCCAGAATTCGAGCACGATCCTTCGATCGAAGCCTTTCGGCTGCTCCTTTTGCCGGATAACGAATGTCGGCCCCAGCGCGACCAGATGCTTCATCCGCAGCCCATCCGGCGCGTGCGCTGTGTAGAAGTCGCGTTGGCCACGGGAAAAGAGCGCCGCAAGCGGCTGCCTCCCTTCCGTGACGTCGAACACATCACTGGCGCTGCAGCGCCCCTTGAACGAGGCCGAGCACACGAACGAACCGGGCATGACGTCGAGCTCGATCTTGAAGTTCGGGTCGCGGCGGAGCCTGGGATCAAGCAGCGGCGGGTCAACTGGCCTAAGCTTCACGACCGTATCGCCCTTCCCGAGCGGCATTCGTCTGGCGCGTACGAATAGCCCCGCCCGGTTGAGATCAAGCTTTGGGGTATCGAAGAAATAGATCTGCCGAGGTTCCCCTTCGACCGGATCGAACCCGAGCCGTCGGAGGACTGCGCGTCCGTGATCGGGCACGGCGAGCTTCAACTCGAAGCTCGTGGCGCCGTTCAGCAGATCCAGCATCCGTGACTTCTCGCGGCCAGTGATCGGACGAGTCCCAGCGTCGTGCCGAGAGATTGGTGTGAGCCTGTTCATCCCTGATCTCCGAATCGCTCAGCGATCAGGCCGTGCCGAAGGCCGCGGTCGCTCACCTGCATGCTGGTCTTGTCGAACTTGATCAGGATCGTTCGGACAATGCACGCCCCGGCGAGGATGACTTCGGCGCGCTTAGGCTGGAGCCCGATGATGCTTCGCCGGCTTGCGGCATCGCGTGAGCGATAGAGCTCGATCTGCCGATCGATCTCATCACGGCTGATCAGTGCTCCTTGCACCGCCTTGGCGTCATACTCGGCCAGTCCAAGGCTGACGGCCGTGATGTTGGTCACCGCTCCACCCATGCCGACCAGCAGGTCCGGAGGTGAGCACCCGTCCAGCCGGTCCAGGTCTTTGGCAATCTCCGCCAGTGCTCGATCCAGGACTTCGCGAGAGACTTCTTCATCGAGCTTGAAGCGATCGGTATAGCGCGCCGCGCCAACGGGAACGCTGAACCGCTCTTCGATGTGGCCGGAATCACCGACGGTGAATTGCGAGCTTCCGCCACCGGTGTCGAACACGACCAAAGAGCCGCTGGTCGACCCTAGTGCGGCCGTAGTCGCGACGAACGCGAGCCGCGCTTCCTCCTCTCCGGAGATGACCTCGACTTCAAGGCCGGTGCGTCCCTTGATCGCGGCAATGACGTCCCCACTGTTCGACGCGAGTCGCAGGCCGGCTGTGCCGACCGCGGCGATCGCCCGAACCTCATTGCGACGTGCTTCGCCAATCATGCCGGCAATGGCTCCGGCAGTTCGGTCCGCCGCGGCCTGGCTGATGACGCCGCGTTCTGCCAATCCCTCACCCAGCCGGGTGAGCTCGGCCCGGTCGGCGACTGTTCTCCAGCTTCCGCTCGGTCCTCGCATGCCGATGTGGAACTTCACCGAGTTGGTGCCGACGTCGACAACCGCGTAGCGCTCTGGCGCGTGGCTGATCAGCTGCTGCAATCCGCGCGGGTAGTTGGTGTTGAAATAGCCGCCGAGACGCAGCTGATCGACGGCTTCAATCACGGCGGATGAGTCTTCAGCTTCAACCGCGATGGTTCGGGTCCGGATTCCGTCGGCAGAGAGTTCGGACAGTTCAGCCATGCAGCCGCCGACGGTGTAGCGTACCCGTCGCTTGTGGACGTTGACCACGCGAACCTCGGAATCGTCGAGCAGCGCAAGAAAGGATTGGAGGTCCAGCCCGTCGCGCAGGCCGCGCGGAACGCTCACATGCAGCGCCTGGAGCGCCGTGCGCATGTCGTCTGCCGACAACGGGAATTGCGCTTTCATGAGCGGTGCCCATTGCTCGAGGCAGCCAATGTTGACCTTGCGCAGGATCTTGACGTCGAGCAGCCCGTCCCGAATTTTCACGTTCTGCCCACTGCTCGACAGGAAATAGATTTCGTCGCTGTCTTTCGGCTCTCCCGCCGGTAGATCGCCAATTACCTCCTCGGCCCGGCCAAAACGCTGTCCGAACGATCGCCATTCCCAGCGAAATCCCGTGGCGGCCTCTTTCGCTAACGGAATGGCGTCGACGACAGGCTCCATCGGGGATCTCCTGCTGGGAAGCCAACTTTAGGTCAGAGCTTCAATCTCGTCGCAATCCGGGTTTATCTCTGCCCGGCGCGATTGGCGGCCGCAGAATCGCCGGAATTTCAACCCGCCAGCGCGAATAGCCAGACGATCCCGACCATCAGTGGAATCCCGGCAAGATCGAGCAAGGCGCCAGCCTTGAGCATGCGCGGGAGGGCGACGTGACCGGTACCCCAGGCAATCGCATTGGGTCCGGTTCCGGCCGGAAGCGTCGAAAACGGCGTGACAGCCGGCGCGCGGCCGGAAGCATGAAGCCCCAGCTTGCGGCGAAGGCGGCGGGCAGCGCCAGCAGGATGGGATCGACCTCAAGCGCGACGATGAGACCGGCCACGACCGGCATCACTCCACTTGCAGCACCGACGTTCGAGGCGAATTCCGTTACGAGAATAACCAGGGCAACCAGCGCCAGCGCAATCAACAGCGGCGACACGGCGCCGAGCGGCTCAAGCGCGACCCCGATCCACTGCGCCAACCCGGATTCACCCACGCCTTCCGCAAGCGCCAGGCCGCCGCCGAACATCATGATCACTCCCCAAGGGGCGCGATTGGCTTCGTCCCAATTGAGCAGCGGTCGGCCGGTGCCATCCGGGATGATGAATAGCAACAAGGCCGCGGCGATCGCGACTGAACCGTCGGTGAGCGAGTCCGCCGGCAGAAAAGGCCCAGCAAGCGGCAGGCACACCCACCCGATCAGCGCCAGCGCAAGGATCGGCAGGAGCCGTTTTTCGGCAATTGCCCACT
>CAMLKX010000158.1 GCA_946480515.1 uncultured Sphingomonadaceae bacterium
CAACGCCGAAACTGACGGTGTCGGTCAGCTGAAGGGCATCACCACTTTTCGTTTCCGCAAATCAGGAAGTCGCGACTGGGGAAATCTGGGCGCGTATGACGGACGGGATAACACCGGCATCTGGCCGCTCGCGATCGAAGCGAAGAATGACAGTGTCTACGTGCTCGAGAGCCTGAGCGGCCGCGACGCATTATACCGCATGACGCTAGACGGATTTGGTACCAAGACGCTGATTGCCAAGAATGACAAGGTCGACATTGACGGAGTCGTCCACGTCGACCGCGGCCTTCCAGTCATCGGCTATCGCTACACCGACGATCGCGCGCGCACGGTTTATTTCGATCCGGACTACCTGAAATTGGGAGCCGCGCTCAGCAGGGCGCTACCATCCACTCCGCTTATCGACTTTGCCGCCGCATCGCGGGATGCCAAGGTGTTGCTGATCCATGCCAGTGCCGACACCGATCCCGGCGCCTATTATGTGCTCGACCGCACCACCAAGAGAATGGAGCAGGTTCTGCTCTCGCGCGAGCTAATAAAGCCGGAGAAGCTCGCGCCGGTTCAATCCATCACCTACCCTGCAGCGGACGGCACGATGATCCCGGCCTATTTGACCATTTCTAAAAATGGTTCAGCTAGGGGACGCCCGGCGGTAATCCTGCCGCACGGGGGGCCGAGTGCGCGTGACACTTGGGGCTTCGATTGGCTCGCCCAGTTCCTCGCGGCGCGCGGATATGCGGTGATCCAGCCCAATTTTCGGGGTTCCTCCGGCTATGGCGATGATTTCCACGGCAGGAACGCGTTCCGCGATTGGCGAACGGCGATGAGCGACATCAGCGCGTCCGGCCAATACCTAGTCGCGCAAGGTATCGCGGATCCAAACAAGCTGGCGATCCTTGGTTGGTCCTACGGCGGCTACGCCGCACTTCAGTCCGCGGTTCTTGAGCCGGATCGCTACAAGGCGGTGATCGCCATTGCACCGGTAACTGACCTTGCAATGCTACGCCGTGATGCCGCAGGGTTCAGCAACGCCAAATTGACTCGCCAGATGGTGGGCAAGGGCGATGAGCATCTGAAGCCAGGCTCGCCTCTGCAAAATGCCTCATTGATCAAGGCACCGGTGCTGCTGGTTCATGGCGACATGGATATCAATGTCAGGAGTCGGCACAGCGTGGAGATGGCCGCGAAACTAAGGAAGGCGGGGATTTCCGTCGAATTTATACATCACAACGACCTTGACCATTATCTGGAGGATTCGACGGCGCGGATCGAGATGCTGACCAAGATCGGCCATCTGCTCGATCGCACAATTGGCAAATAAACAACAAAAAAGGCGACCCGCGAGGGCCGCCTCTTCGTGTCGCGAGGTCGCGAGGATCAGCGCGAATAGAATTCGACGACGAGGTTCGGCTCCATCCGCACCGGATAGGGCACTTCATCAAGCGTCGGAACGCGGGTGTAAGTCACCTTGGTGGTCCCATCAGGCGAGACATAGTCGGGCACTTCGCGCTCGGCGAGGCCCTGCGCTTCGATCACCAGCGCCATCTCCTGCGCCTTGGAGCCAAGCTCGACCACGTCGCCAACGTTCACGCGGCGCGAGGCGATGTTGCACTTCACGCCATTGACCCGAATGTGGCCGTGGCTGACCAGCTGGCGCGCAGCCCAGATCGTCGGCGCGAACTTGGCGCGATAGACAACCATGTCGAGACGGCGCTCGAGCAGGCCGATCAGATTCTGCGAAGCGTCGCCCTTCATCCGGCTGGCTTCGGTGAAGGTCCGCTTGAACTGCTTCTCGGTGACGTCGCCGTAGTAGCCCTTGAGCTTCTGCTTGGCGCGAAGCTGCAGGCCGAAGTCGGACATCTTGCCCTTGCGGCGCTGGCCATGCTGGCCGGGGCCATATTCGCGGCGGTTGACCGGGCTCTTCGGGCGTCCGAAGACATTCTCGCCCATGCGGCGGTCGAGTTTATACTTGGCGCTGGTGCGCTTGCTCATCGTCGTTGTCCAATCTGCTACCGTTAAATCCCGGAACCGCACCGACTAGCCATTGCGCCAGCCGCGATCGCCGCTTCACCGGGAATGCGGGATCAATTGCGAAGCGGCGCGCCTAGCGGAGGACCTTCGCAAGGTCAAGTTGCGCCGCGCGCGCCGAGCCGCGATAGGGGCCGGATGACCATGATTCTGGATCCGGCCGACTGCAGCACGATGGAGCAGGTCCGAGCCGCCGTGGACGATCTTGACCGCCAGATCGTCGCGCTGCTTGGCACAAGGTTTAAGCTGATGAAGGCGGCGGCGCGGATCAAGACGGACCTAGCCGACGTTCGCGACGAGGACCGCAAGGCGGAGGTTCTGCGCCATGTCGATCAACTTGGCGCCAAGCTTGGGCTCGACCGCGCACTCCTGGCGCGGTTGTATGACGACCTGGTCGAAACCTCGATCGAATTCGAAACAACTGAGTGGAAGCAGATTCATCCTAGCGACGCTTCGGGTTGCTGAGCGCGCGGATCACTCCGCGCACCGCCTTGATCTCCCGCGACGACCAGCCCGGCTTGGTCAAGATGGTGCGCAGCGTGTTGCGGGTTGCCTGCGTGCGTTCGGGCGGGTGGAAATAATCGGCGGCCTGCAAGGCTGAGTCGAGTTGCTCGATCATTCCTTCGAGCTCCGCGTGAGGAGCGGGTGGCTCGCTGTCCTTGAGGGTGGGAGTGGCCAGTTCCGCCTCCCGCGACCATTCATAGGCGAGCAGGATCACCGCCTGAGCCAGGTTGAGCGAGCCGAACTCCGGATTGATTGGGACGGTGACGATCGCGTTCGCGACGGCGACGTCCTCGGTTTCGAGGCCTGCCCGCTCGGGTCCGAACAGGATTGCGGAGCGGCCGCTGGATGATCGGATTTCGCTGGCCATCTCCGCTGGATCGAGCACCGGCATCACCAGGTCTCGGCGGCGGACGGTCGATGCATAGACGTGGCTGCAATCCGCGACCGCATCGGCCACGCTGTCGAACAGCTGCGCTTTCTCGAGGACGATGTCGGCTCCGCTGGCGGCAGGCCCCGCGTCAGGGTTCGGCCAGCCGTCGCGGGGAGCGACAAGGCGCAGCTCGGTCAGCCCGAAGTTGAGCATCGCCCGCGCTGCCTTGCCGATGTTCTGACCCAGCTGCGGACGGACGAGGATGATGATGGGTCCTTCGGGACGGGCCTTCGACCCGCTTCGCGGGATCAGTCCCTCCTCAGGATGAGCGGAATTTCTGCTTGCTCCAACTCGCTCGTCCTGAGGAGCCGGTGAGCTTGTCGAACCGGCGTCTCGAAGGATCGGGCGTTGCATGGCAAGCAGATGCACCAGGTCCCAATCACCGCCGATCAGCGCTTCCTTCTTGGTCCGGCTCCAGCGCTTGATCTGACGCTCGGCGGCAAATGCCTCGTCTCTCGTCCCAAACTCTTGGGACCAAGCCAATTCCACAGGCCTACGCTTCTGCGTGTAGCCAGGAATCAACCCGGACTGATGCGCCCCGAACCGCGCCTCCAGATCATCCGTATGTCCGACGTAATAGCTGCCATCGGAACAACGCAGCACATAGGTCCAGAAGCTCACAGAAGCCTGTCTCGACCGCGCTTCTCGGATTCGCTCGCGGCCTGCTCAACGCGAAGGGACGGAGGGTCGGCTTCCACTTCGCCGGCAATCTCTGCGAAGTCGCCGGCCTCGCTGAAGTCCTTGTACACGCTGGCGAAACGGATGTAGGCGACGTGGTCGAGGGCTTTCAGCCCTTCCATCAGCGCCTCGCCGATTTGAGCGGTTGTGACCTCGTCACCCTGGGTTTCGAGCTGGCGTTGGATGCCGGAAATCAGCCGCTCGACGCGGGCAGATTCAATGTCCCGCTTGCGGCAGGCGATCGCCACCGAGCGCTCGAGTTTGCGGCGGTCGAACGGCTCGCGCTTGCCGTCCTTCTTGATCACGGTCAGATCGCGCAGCTGGACCCGTTCGAAGGTGGTGAAGCGCGCTCCGCAGCCTTCGCACTGGCGGCGCCGGCGAATGGCCGCACCATCTTCTGACGGGCGGCTGTCCTTAACCTGGCTGTCCTCATGTGCGCAGAACGGGCAGCGCAAATGCTATAGGTCCGGATAAATTGGGAAGCGGGCGCACAGCTCCTGCACGCGACGGCCGACGGATTGCTCCACCTGTGCATCGCCCTGTTCGCCATTCTTGCGGAGCCCCTCGACGACCTCGGCAATCAGGCCGCCGATTTCACGGAACTCGGCCTCACCGAAGCCGCGGGTCGTGCCCGCGGGCGTGCCTAGCCGGACTCCGGAGGTCACGAACGGCTTTTCCGGGTCGAACGGAATGCCGTTCTTGTTGCAGGTGATCGAGGCCCGGTCGAGCGCATGTTCGGCATGCTTGCCCTTGGCCTGCTTGGGGCGAAGGTCGACCAGCATCAGATGATTGTCGGTGCCGCCGGAGACGATATCGAGACCCTCGTCCTGCAACGCCTTGGCGAGCGCCCGCGCATTGGCGACGATGTTGCTGGCGTAGGTCCTGAACTCGGGCTGCAGCGCTTCCTGGAAAGCCACCGCCTTGGCCGCGATGACGTGCATCAGCGGACCGCCCTGAAGGCCCGGAAACACCGCCATGTTGATCTTCTTGGCGATGGCCTCGTCATTGGTCAGGATCATGCCTCCGCGCGGACCGCGCAGCGACTTGTGCGTCGTCGTGGTCACGACATGGGCATGAGGAACCGGGCTTGGGTGGGCGCCGCCCGGGGCGTCGCCGGCGGCGCCGCAAATTGAAGTTTTCTGGAGTGTAAGATCATGCAGCGAACCAAAGCCCCTTTCCGCGCCGACGAGGTCGGCAGCCTGTTG
>CAMLKX010000159.1 GCA_946480515.1 uncultured Sphingomonadaceae bacterium
TTGAGCAGGCGCGCCGTCACCTCGTCACGAGTCCCGGACCCGTCGACCAGACGCACCCGGTCCGGCTCTTCCGTGGCGATCCGCCGGAACCCCAGCGCCACCTGTTCATGAAAATTGGCCGAGCGGCCACCGATGCGGTCTTCAGCGCCGGAATCGCGCGCGCGCGCTCGGGCCATGCCCTGCTCGCCATCAATCATCAGGATGAGCGTCCGATCCGGCAGAAACCCTTCACTTCCAAAATCATGGAGAGCGCGGATGGCATTCGGTCCCAACTCTCCCGCGACACCCTGGTAGGCCAGCGAGCTGTCCAGAAACCGGTCGGATATCACCCAGCAGCCCCGTTCCAGCGCGGGGCGGATGGTCTTCTCGACATGGTCCGACCGCGCCGCTGCAAACAGGAGCGCCTCCGCCCGGCTGTTCCAGCGATCGCTGGCGCCGGTCAGCAGCAGCTGGCGGATCGTCTCCGCACCCGGGCTTCCGCCTGGCTCACGCGTGACCAGGCATTCTATGCCACGCCCGGTTAATGCCGTCTTGAGCGCCTCGATCTGCGTGGATTTTCCAACACCCTCCCCGCCTTCAAGACTGATGAACCGCCCGCTCACGCCATTCCGAACAGCTGCTTGAGGCCGATCCAGATTCGGCCAAAGAAGCCTGCCTCCTCGACGCTCTCGCCAGCGACGAGGGGCATTCGCTGCGGCGGCGTATCCGGCGTGCTCACGACCAGGTCGGCGACATGCTGCCCCTTGGCGATCGGCGCCTTCAACGGTCCTTGATAGACAATCTTCATCGAAGACGGGCCACCAAGCCCGGCCGGAAAGGTCATCGCCAGATTGCGCGGTGCAACGAGGGGTACTTCTCCTTCACTCCCCAGCTGCACCTGGGCGCTGCCGAGTTTTGCTGCCGCGGCGAACAGCGGCTTCGCCTGCCACGCATTGAACCCCCAACTCATCAGCCGGATCGACTCCTGGACGCGTTCGTTCCAGCTGCTCATCCCTCCCAGCACCATGATCAGCCGGCGGCCATTCTGTTCGGCGGACCCGGTGAACCCATAGCCGGCCTCTTCGGTATGGCCCGTCTTGAGCCCGTCAGCGCCTGCGATCTTGCCGAGCAACGGATTGCGATTGCCCTGGGTGATCGCCTGGCCCGATCCCATCGTCCGGCCCCAGGTGAAGCTGGGCTGGCCATAGAATTGCTTGTAGAGCTTGGGATGACGCTCGACCGATGCGCGCGCCAAAGTGGCGAGATCGCGCGCGGTCACCTGGGTTACCCCCTCGTCGGGCCAGCCATTGCTGTTGCCGAAGCGGCTGTTCTTCAGTCCCAGCTTGCGGGCGAGAGCGTTCATCTGATTGGCGAAGGCCTGCTCTGTCCCGGCGATGCATTCGGCAAGAACCACCGACGCATCATTGCCGGACAGGGTGACGATGCCGTGCAGCAGATTCTCGACACTCACCTGCTCATTGGGCGACAGAAACATGGTCGATCCGGCTGCGGGCCCGTGCCACCGCTGCCACGTCTCCGGCCGGACCGTGCACATCTTCCCGAGCGGCAGCTTGCCGCTGTCGATCAGTTCGAACGCAACCTCGGTGGTCATCATCTTCGCCATCGAGGCGGGTGGAAAGCGCCGGTCGGCATTCTTCGCTAGCAGCTCCGCGCCCGACGAAAGGTCGATCAGATAGGCCACTGGAGCGGGCGTATCGAACGGCGGCGGAGCGGCAACCGTCGGAGTGGCGATCAGGACGGACGCGGACAGCAGGAAACGGCGCTTGAACATGGACTGGAACGACTCCGTGGCTCGATTGGCGGCACCTTCCTACCGCTTCGGTCATGCCGGTGCGAGGGGGCTCAGCGTCCGACGATCGAGTCGGCCAGCACTCCAACCGAAAGCGCGTAGAAATTGGAGCAATTATAGTCCAAGAGCGCCCGGTAATTCGACGTCAGCAGATAGGCCGTCGCGCCGCGCCCATCCGGTTCGATCAAGGTGGCGAGGTCTGACTCGCGCAAGGAACGGCGCAGCGGCTGGACTCCCCGGGCGCGCCACTCGGCCATTGTCAGCCAGCGGCTGTGCCGCGCGTGGACCTGTGGACATTTCGGAGCGACGCTGGTTGAGCGAAGCGAGGCTCGGTCAAGCGAGTCGGGAACGCGGACCGGGATGCCCCAGTCGAGACCAGGCTTCCAGCCGGCTTCGCGGAGGTAGACTGCGATCGACGCCAAGGCGTCCACCCGGCTCGTCCAGATATCGGCGCGGCCATCCCCATCGCCATCGGTCCGGAGCCGAAGCACCGATGTTGGCATGAACTGCGGATATCCCGTCGCCCCGGCCCAGCTGCCCCGCAAACGCGAGCGCGGGACGCCGCGATCGATCAGCCTCAGCGCGGCGATGAACTCATCCTCGAAGAACGTACGCCGCCGCCCTTCGTAGGCGAGCGTCGCAAGTGCGGTGAGCAGGTCGAAATTGCCGGTCACCCGGCCATAGCTGGTTTCATGACCGAAAATGGCGAGCGCAATCGAGGCGCGCACTCCGGTCCGGGTCTCGATCGCGTTCAAGGTGGATGCGTGGGCGGCATAGATCGCCCGGCCACGCGAGATCAGATCCGCGCTGACGTGGCGGCGGCGATAGGGAGCGAACGGCGGCACCGCATTCGGATTGGCGACTCCGCCCGGCTGTGCCCGATCGAGCTGGATGACGCGGCTGCTGAGCGTGAGGCTGGGGATCGTTGAGCGGATGACGGCTTGGCTGATCCCGGAGTTGGCGGCCCGAGCGGCGAGGTAGGCCTTGTACGCTTCGAAGCCGCTCGACACCGGTGATGCAGTGACGAGCTGCCGAACCGGCGCGGGCGGCAGCAGCTGCGCCGCAGGTCTTGGCCGCTCCGGAAGCGGCGCCAGCGGATCAGCCGGTGCTGCTCCGATCAACAGCGCCGCTCCGCCAAACGCCAGCACCCGCCTACACCGATCCCCCATGCACCCACCCCAAAACTAATGCGTCATGACGATCGTCATGCTGCTTGCACAACGCGCCACCGCCAGCATAGGTGCACGAATCTGAACGATTGATGCGATCGCTCATGGAGAGGTGGCCGAGTGGTTTAAGGCAGCGGTCTTGAAAACCGCCGTGGGTTCACGCCCACCGTGGGTTCGAATCCCACCCTCTCCGCCATCTCTAGCGAGCACCAATCGTCGCTGCGAAGATGGCATTGCAAGACATAGCTATCAGCGCAGTTGGGGGGAGCCATGCCAGTGATTTCTGTTCGCGTTGCAACCGCTGCTGACTTGCCGCTTATATGCGACCTGATCAGACAACTTGCCGAATATGAAGGACTCCTTGGAGAGGTGTCATTTGCCGAGGATGAACTCGGCGATCTGCTTTTTGGGAAGTTCCCGGCGGCGGAGGTTTTGATCGGGGACGCCGAGGGTAAGGCGGAGGGATTTGCTCTCTACTTTCCGAAGCTCTCAACCTTCAAAGGGCGCCTTGTCCTGCATCTCGAAGACCTGTTCGTTCAAGAACGCGCTCGTGGCAAAGGATTGGGCACCCGCTTACTTCGCGAAGTGTCCCTTCGAGCAGTTGAACGCAACTGCGCTCGGGTAGAATGGACGGTCTTGGACTGGAATGAGCCGGCCATCGAATTCTACAAAAGCCTCGGCGCAAACGTCGATAACGATTGGCGCGTTGTCCGGTGGGAGAGAAATGCCATAGAAGCGCTCAGCTGCGCTCAACTCTAAAGCCTTTGCTTCTGGTTGGCTTATTTAAACAGCAATCTACCACCGCGGGTGCAGGGCACTCTAGCGCCGAGCGACGAAGCGAACGCCGCCGCTCCGACACGAAGCAGCGACACAGTGATTTCAAACGGAACGCGCTATACGCGAGAACGGCCTTATTTCTTGCCGAGGGTCAGCCCACCGAAGCGCTTGTTGAAGCGCGCAACCTGACCGCCGGTATCCAGCATCCGCTGATTGCCGCCGGTCCACGCCGGGTGAGCGGTCGGATCGATGTCGAGCTGAAGCGTGTCGCCTTCCTTGCCCCACGTCGAGCGGGTCTGGAAGCTGGTCCCGTCAGTCATCTGGACGGTGATCATGTGATAATCGGGGTGAGTGCCGGTTTTCATGTAATTGTCCTTGTGGTTCGGCTGGTTACCGACCAGCCTGAAGGAATGAGCCGCGCCCCTAGCGGAACGGCTGTGCCTTGACAAGCGCGCCCCCTCTTCCCTAGCGGGCGCTCGCGATCGACGGCAAGGAAGCTGGTGAAACTCCGGCGCTGTGCCCGCAACGGTGAGTCCGCCGCACTTCGGCGGACAAGTCCGATACTTGCCCCGGTCCGTCGTCCGTTTCCGTGGCCGGGGTCAGCCAAGGGACGTGGAGCTGCGCCTCCTCCGAGACGACTGTTCGTCAACGGAGGAGTTCATCATGCCTGTTATCGCCGATCAGCCTGCTGTGGTCGTCACCGCGTCCCGCCTGCCCGTGGAAGAAAGCGAAGCTGCGGCCACCGTCACCGTCATCGACTCTGAACGGATCGAGCGGCTGGGGGAGCCGCAGGTTTCCAGCCTGCTGCGCCAGGTGCCGTCGCTATCTGTCGCCACCAGCGGCCCGGTCGGCACGCTGACCGAAGTTCGTATCCGCGGTGCGGAAACCCGCCATACCCTGCTGTTCGTAGAAGGCATTCGCGCCAATGATCCGGCGGCTGCGAACGCCCCCCGATTCGAATTGTTGAACGCGGACCTCGCGTCGCGGATCGAAGTCGTTCGCGGACCACAATCCGCGCTGTGGGGCTCCGAGGCGATCGGCGGAGTGGTCGCCGTGGATGGGCTTGTTCCAGCGGGCGGCCGCACGGTCGAGGGGCAGGCAGA
>CAMLKX010000160.1 GCA_946480515.1 uncultured Sphingomonadaceae bacterium
CCGGTTCGGCCTCACCTGCGGCGCTCGGCGGGAGACACTGACGGGCTTGAGCGGTCTGGGCGACCTCGTGCTGACCTGCTCGTCGACCCAGTCGCGCAACTTCAGCCTCGGCGTCGGCATCGGGCAAGGCAAATCGCCGAAGGAGCTGCTGGCTGAGCGGCGTACGGTGGCTGAGGGGGCCTTTACCGCGCCAGTGCTGCGGAGAATCGCGGACGAGCGAGGCATCGAAATGCCGATCGTTGCCGCGGTGGCGGACCTGATCGAGGGTACCGCCACGCTGGACGTCGTTCTCGAAAAACTGTTGACCCGGCCGCCGCGAACGGAAGCGGCGTGAGCCAAGCCTCAGAAATCGATCGCGATGCCCTTTTTCTCCCAATCGCCATATCGCGTCGGATCGAGCCCATCCTGATCCTGCTGCGGTTGCTCGCTAACGGGCTCAGGCGTGGGAACGGGCGGCGACTTGGACAGGGTCGCGGGCGGATCGAGATGCTTCGGACGTTTCATCGCTGCCGATATCCGTTCGGATGAGCCGTTTGCCAAGAGTTGAAGGTTTTGCCGCCCGGCGTGCTGCTTTGGCGGTACTCGACCTTGTCCTTCGGCGCGGCACGACCGCCGACTCCGCGGAAGAGTGGCACGCCGCAAATCTGCCGGCGGCCGATGCGGCGCTGACCCGCGCTATTGTCGGCGAAGTACTGCGTCACCTCGCCGACCTCGACGCCCTGATCGACAGCGCCACCCGCAAGCCGCTCCCCGATGACTCGAAGGCGCGCATGGTGTTGCGCATCGCCCTGGCGCAACGGCTGCTGCTCGACACCCCTGCGCACGCAGTGCTCGCAACCGCCCTGCCGCTAGTGGACGGTGGTCCGCGCCGCTTGGTTCACGGCGTGCTCGGTACGCTGTTCCGCAGAGCGACGATACTGCCGGATCCGCCTCGCCTGCCCGGCCCTGTTGCTGACCGGTGGCGGTCGGCATGGGGCCGTGAAACGGTCGCGGCGGCGGAGCGCGCGTTACCCACCAAGCCCCCGCTCGACCTCAGCTTTGTCGATCAGGAAGCAGCGAATCAGTTCGTCGCCGCAACCGGTGCGCTTCCGCTTGCCAGCCGACATGCCCGCCTTGCCGGCCCCACTCGGGTGACAGAGCTGCCGGGTTTTGAGCAAGGCCGATGGTGGGTCCAGGACCTGGCTGCTACACTGCCCGCGCGGCTCATGTCTGAGCGCCCCTGCCGTGTGCTCGACCTCTGCGCTGCTCCCGGCGGCAAGACGATGCAGCTTGCGGCTGCCGGCCACCAGGTCACCGCGCTCGATCGATCAGAAAGTCGTCTTGGACGACTTCGCCAGAACCTTGACCGCACCGGACTGTCCGCCGAACTGGTCATCGCCGATGCGCTCCAGTGGAGCTCGGACCCATTCGACGCGGTGCTGCTCGATGCGCCCTGCTCAGCCACCGGCACCTTCCGGCGCCACCCTGAAATTCTGTACCGCGCGCGTCGCTCGGTCATCAGCGAGCTTGCCGCGCTCCAGACGCGGCTGATCGAGCGTGCCGGCCGGCTAGTCCGCCCGGGAGGAACCTTGGTCTACGCGGTCTGCTCGCTAGAGCCGGAGGAAGGGGAAGCAGTCATCGGCGCGTTTCTGCAGCGAGAGGCTCAGTTCCAGGTTGCTCCGCCGGAGCCGGGCGAGCTTCCCTCTGCAATCCCATTTGCCGGCCAATTTGCGCGAGTGCTTCCAGGAGCCTTGGAAGCGGAAGGTGGAGCGGACGGCTTCTTCGTCGCGCGGTTGACGCGCGCGGCTTGAAAGCGGCGCGAGACTGCCGCTAATGGCCGCATGGCCGCTCCGCTCATTTCACCTTCGATCCTGTCTGCTGATTTCGCGCGTCTGGGTGAGGAGATCCGGGCGATGGACGCGGCCGGGGCCGACTGGCTGCACATCGATGTCATGGATGGCCACTTCGTTCCCAACCTGACGATCGGACCAGCGGTGGTGAAGGCGCTTCGGCCCCACAGTGTCAAGCCATTCGACGTCCACCTGATGATCAGTCCGGTTGATCATTTCCTCGACCAGTTCGCCGAGGCAGGGGCAGACATCATCACGGTCCATCCTGAGGCTGGGCCGCACCTCCATCGAACGATCCAGCGCATCAAAGGCCTGGGCAAGAAGGCCGGCGTGTCGCTGAACCCGGCAACCCCAGCGAAAATGCTCGACTATGTTCTGGAAGAGATCGACCTTGTTCTGGTGATGAGCGTCAATCCGGGCTTTGGCGGTCAAAAGTTTATCGAATCCCAGCTGCGCAAGATCGAAGCCATCCGCGCCCGGATCGACAAGCAGGCGCTGGACGTGCGGCTCCAGGTCGATGGCGGCGTGGATTCCCAAAATGCAGAACGGGTGATCGAAGCAGGTGCCGACGTCCTCGTTGCGGGTACGGCTGCATTCCGTGGCGGCCCGGCTTCCTACGCGGACAACATCGCCACGTTGAGGGGCGCCGGTTGAGCGAGGTTGAGCACGCTGTTGTCAGGAAGCTTGCCGCCGGATCGCCGCTGAAGCGGCTGTTCGGTTCCGAGCGGCGGCCGCTGCGGCTGATTGCCGTTCCGCGTGACCATGTCATGGGCAACCGGCTGCATGGCGATTCGCTGCTGGTTGGGAAATTACTGTTCGGCAATCAATCGCTTGACCTATCGGACCTCGATTTTGAGCGGGTCGGCACGAAAGGTCCGCTCGCCGAGTATTTGCATGGGTTCAGCTGGCTGCGCGACCTTGCCGCATCCGGCTCCCGCGAGCGCGGCGCTCGTCTTGCGGAGGCGGTGGTGGGGCGTTGGCTGGTGGCCCACGGCCAGAAATCGGACGATTCCTGGCGTCCGGACCTGTGGGGTCTAAGACTGCTGTTCTGGACGGCCTACGCCCCCCTCGTGCTGTCGAGCCGTGACGCAGGGTATCGCTCGGCCGTGCTCAACACGCTCGCGCGCGGGGCGCGGCATGTCGACGCCAGCGCCGATCGCGTTGCGGCCGGGCTGCCCCGGATCACGGCTTGGGCCGGCGAGGTGTGTGCGGCGCTGTTGATCGAAGGGGGCGTTCCCCGGGTCGCCCATGCCGAGGCGGGTTTGATCCGCTCTTTGGCCGCGGCTCAGACCGATGATGGCGGGCTGCTCAGTCGCTCAACTCATGAACAGCTGCTGCTGGTTGATCGTCTGGCGTTGCTGCGGTCGGCCTATGTCGCCGCCAAGCAAACTCCGCCCGAGGCGCTCGAATCGGCTGCAGCGGCAGCCCTTGCGGCACTCCAGGGGATCATCATGGGCGACGGCTGCCTGTCGAGCTGGCATGGCAGTAATCCGGGCGACTCGGCGCGTATTGCAGCCCTGCTCGACGGCTGCGGCCTGCGTGCACGTCCGCTGCGCTCCGCTCGCGGCTGGGGTTACCAGCGCCTGTCCGCGCTCGGCACCATCGTGGTCATGGATGCCGCCCCGCCACCCAGTCTGGCGACCAACTCCTGCGCCTCTACCCTGGCGTTCGAGATGTCGGACGGCGGGCAGCGGCTGATCATCAATTGCGGCGGTCCGGGGACCGAGCCTGCGGATCTTCCAGAGCAACTTGCCCAGGCACTGCGATCAACCGCGGCCCACAGCACGCTGGCCCTGGCCGACACGAATTCAAGCGCAATCAAGGCAGACGGAACGATCGGCCGCGGGGTCGCGAACGTGCCGGTTGAGCGCTCGGAGGATAATGACTCGAGCATGGTGCAGGCACTTCACGATGGCTATGTGAAGCGCTTCGGGCTGGTTCATCAGCGGCGCCTCGTTCTCGGCAACGACGGGAAGGAGCTCCGCGGCACCGACACGCTGACTCCCAACGGCCGCAAGAAGATCGGCGAGAGCGTTCCGCTGGCGATCCGCTTCCACTTGGCACCCGGGGTCGAGGCCACCGCAACCGCCGATGGAATGGGCGCCATCTTGCGCTCGAAGGGCGCCCCGGCGTGGCATTTCCGCTGCCGCGGGGCGATGGTGGTGCTTGAAGAAAGCGTCGCTGTTGGCGGCAAGGGTGAACTTCTGGCGACCAGCCAGATCGTTCTCGTCGGCGAAATCTCCGCACTTGGCGGGTCGATCGCCTGGCAGTTGCGGCGTTCGAGCTAAACGCCCGCATCGATACAGAAGGGAATGGGAATGACCGACCAACTGCCCGTCCGGCGGGCACTGATCTCGTTGTCAGACAAGAGCGGGCTGGGGGCTCTCGCTCAGGCTCTTGCCGCGCATCAGGTGGAGATCATCTCGACCGGCGGAACCGCAGCCGCGCTTCGGGATCTTGGTGTGGCCGTTCGCGACATCTCCGACGTGACCGGCTTCCCGGAGATGATGGATGGGCGGGTTAAGACGCTTCACCCCAAAGTTCATGGCGGCCTGCTCGGAGTGCGCGACAACCCAGGTCACATCGCTGCGATGGAGCAGCATGAGATCGCTCCGATCGATTTAGTGGTCGTCAATCTTTATCCGTTCGAGGCAACCGTGGCGCGAGGTGCAGGCCGCGAGGAGGTGATTGAGAACATCGACATCGGCGGACCGTCGATGATCCGATCAGCGGCCAAGAACCATGCAAGCGTCGCAGTTGTGACTGATCCTGCAGACTATCCGGCTCTGATTGAGGAGCTTGCAGCCAATGGCGGAATGACGTCACTAGCCACCCGCAAGCGACTGGCGGCGAAGGCATTTTCGACCACGGCCGGCTATGATTCGGCGATCTCGACCTGGTTCACGCAGAGCGATCAAGGCGAGACCTTCCCAGCGATCCGCGCCACCTCGGCTCGGCTGGTGATGCCCCTTCGCTACGGCGAGAACCCGCACCAGCGCGC
>CAMLKX010000161.1 GCA_946480515.1 uncultured Sphingomonadaceae bacterium
GGATCCGCTTGTGCTTGGCGCGGGTGGTCGTGCCGCGTTTTATTCGTGCCATGGTCTATCCGCTCCTTAATTGAGGCCGTAGGGCGCCCACAGCTTGACCGTCTTGGTGTCCGCTTCGGACAGGACGGTGGTGCCGCGGTTCTGGCGGATATATTTGGCGTTGTGGCTGATCAGCCGGTGGCGCTTGCCTGCCACCCCGTGCTTGATCTTGCCGGTCGCGGTGAGCTTGAAGCGCTTCTTCACGCCGCTCTTGGTCTTCAGTTTGGGCATTTTCGTCTCCTTGTGCGTCCAGCGACGCGACGTTTGCGAACAGCCGCGGCAGCCCTTACCGGCCGGGCCGTTCAATTTTCCAATCATCTGGAAAGCGGCGGCCTATAGTTAGCCGGCCACATTCTGGCAAGCCGACCGTTCCCCAAGGAACGGCGGGAGGGTTAATCGAACAGGCTTGAGACGCTGGTCTCGTCGGCGATTCGGCGGATCGCTTCGGCGATTAATGGCGCGATCGTCAGATAGCGAATCTTGCTTCCGTTCTCGTTCCCCTCGGGCAACTGAATCGAGTCACTGACGACCAGTTCGGTCAGGGCCGAGGCAGCGACCCGCGCAACCGCGCCCCCCGACAACACACCGTGAGTGACATAAGCGAAGACTTCGTTCGCCCCTTCCTGCTTGAGCGCCGCAGCGGCGTTGCACAATGTCCCTGCCGAATCGACGATGTCGTCGATCAGGATGCAGGTCCGGCCCTCGACCTCACCGATGATGTTCATGACCTCGGATTCGCCGGCCCGCTCGCGCCGCTTGTCGACGATCGCCAGCGGAGCGTTGTTGAGCCGTTTGGCGAGCGCCCTGGCCCGCACCACGCCGCCGACGTCCGGAGAGACTACGGTCAGCTCACGCGAGCCGAATCGCGCCTGGATGTCGGCGGACATCACCGGCGCGGCGTAAAGGTTGTCGGTCGGGATATCGAAGAAGCCCTGGATCTGGCCGGCATGAAGGTCGACGGACAGCACGCGATCCGCGCCCGCAGTGGTGATCAAATTGGCCACAAGCTTGGCGGAAATCGGGGTGCGTGGGCCCGGCTTCCGGTCCTGGCGAGCATAGCCGAAATAAGGAAGAACAGCGGTAATCCGCTTGGCCGATGCGCGGCGCAGCGCATCGATGCAGATCAGCAGTTCCATCAGATTGTCGTTGGCCGGGTAACTGGTGGACTGGATTACGAAGACGTCTTCGCCACGGACATTCTCGTGGATTTCGACGAACACTTCCTCATCGGCGAAGCGCCGGACACTGGCATCAGTCAGCGGGATTTCGCAATAGTCACTGATTGCCCGAGCGAGCAGCAGATTGGAGTTGCCAGCCAGCAATTTCATCGTGGGTCCCCGTCGTGAAGCCCGCCCCTTAGCCATCCGGCAAGCGCCGCGAAAGGGTTCGCTTTGGCCGGCTCGCACGTTAGGGCGGCACGATGGCTGAACGATTGATCATTGCTCTTGCCCAGATGAACCAGCGTATGGGTGACCTCGCCGGCAACGCAGGCGCGATCCTGGACATGCGGCGAGCGGCCGGCGAAGCCGATCTGCTGCTGGTGCCGGAACTCCAGCTCGTTGGCTATCCGCCCGAAGATCTAGTGCTCAAGCCGGGGTTTATCCGAGCCGTCCGGGAGCATACCGAAGAGCTGATCGCGGCCACCGCGCAGCCCGGCCCAGCGATCGCCTTCGGAACGGTGCTCGAGGAACAGGGCCGCCGCTACAATGCACTCATCCTTGCTGAGGGAGGCAAGGAAATCGCCCGCCGCTACAAGCATGAGCTGCCCAACTACGGCACCTTCGACGAAAAGCGCCTGTTCGATTGCGGTCCCCTGCCGGAGACAATCGAATTTCGCGGGGTGCAGCTCGGCATCCCAATCTGCGAAGACATCTGGCTTGATCGCGTCTGCAAGCATCTCGCGGCGCGGGGTGCGGAAATGTTGCTTGTTCCAAATGGCAGCCCTTATGAGCTCGACAAGGACGATCTGAGGCAGAAGCTCGTCCGTCAGCGGGTGCGCGAAACCGGATTGCCGATTGTCTACCTGAACCGTGTCGGCGGCCAGGACGAACTGGCGTTCGACGGTTCATCCTTCATCCTCAACGCCGATGGCGAGCTGGTGGTGCAGATGCCCGACTGGGACGAGGCGCTCCAGCTAACCGAGTGGACACGCGGGCACGATGGGCGCTTCACCTGCGCGACCCGGGCGAACCACCAACTCGATCCCTATCCCGCCGACATCTATCAGGCGATGATGGTGGCGTTGCGCGACTATGTTGACGTCAACGGCTTCCCCGGAGCCCTGCTCGGCCTGTCCGGCGGGATCGACAGCGCACTGTCGGCGGCCATCGCGGTTGATGCGCTTGGACCCGAGCGGGTGTGGGCGGTGATGATGCCCTCCAAATATACCAGCGGCGAAAGCCTTGATGATGCCGAACAGAACGCGCGGCTCCTGGGGTGTCGTCATGACGTCGTCTCAATCGCTCCCGGGGTGGATGCCCTCGATCAGATGCTCGAATCGCAATTCCGCGGCACGCAGGCGGGGATCGCGGAGGAAAACATCCAGTCGCGGCTGCGCATGGTCACGCTGATGGCGCTGTCCAACCGCTTCGGCCAGATGCTGCTGACGACCGGCAACAAGAGCGAGATGTCGGTTGGGTATGCCACCCTCTATGGCGACATGGCCGGCGGCTACAATGTGCTGAAGGACGCCTATAAGACGACCGTCTTTGCGCTGGCCCGTTGGCGCAACGCCAATCTTCCGGAAGGTGCGCTCGGTCCCAGGGGGCCGGTCATGCCCGAGCGGATCATCTCCAAGCCGCCTTCCGCCGAGCTTCGGCCGGACCAAAAGGATGAGGACAGCCTCCCGCCTTATGATCTGCTCGACCCCATCCTCTACGGCCTCATCGACCGCGAACAGTCGGTTGCCGAGGTCTGCGCCGCCACCGGAGCCTCTCGCGAGGTCGTGGCGAAGATGGAGCGCCTGCTCTACATCGCCGAGTACAAGCGGCGACAGGCGCCGCCAGGGGTGAAGATCGGCAGCCGCAATTTCGGGCGCGATCGCCGCTATCCGATCACCAATAAGTTTCGTACCGCGACCTGATGAGCGTCGTTACCCGTTTTGCGCCCTCGCCGACCGGGCGGCTTCATGTCGGCAACATTCGGACTGCTCTCCACAACGCCTTGTTTGCCAAGGCGCGCGGTGGACGCTTTCTGCTGAGGATCGACGATACCGACCAGGAACGATCGACGACGGAATTCGATGAGGCGATCCGGCAGGACCTCGCCTGGCTCGGGCTACAACCCGATATCACGGTTCGCCAGTCGGACCGGTTCGACCTGTATGATCGCCAATTCGAGCAACTCAAGCAGGCGGGACGGGTTTACCCCTGCTACGAGACCCGCGAGGAACTGGAAATTCGACGCAAGGTCCTGCTCGGCCGCGGTCTTCCACCCATCTATGAGCGGAAGGATGAGTCCGAACCCCCGCCGCAGGGCCGGGCACCGCACTGGCGGTTCAAGCTGGATCATGAAGCCGCGATCGGCTGGACCGACCTGGTCCGGGGGGAGCAGCATTTCGATCCGAAGCTTCTGTCTGACCCCGTCGTCAGGCGTGAGGATGGCAGCTGGCTTTATCTGCTGCCGAGCGTGATCGACGACATCGATCTGGGGGTGACGCACATCGTCCGTGGTGAGGATCATGTGACCAACAGCGCGCTGCAACTGCAGATGTTCTCGGCGCTGGGGGCAGAACCGCCAGCCCTTGCCCACGAAGCGCTGCTGGTCGCTGCTGACGGCAAGCTGTCGAAACGTCTCGGATCGGTCGGGGTTGAGGCGATGACCGCGGCCGGGCTGGAGCCAATGGCGCTGCTCTCGCTGCTGGCGAGACTGGGAACTTCACAACCGGTCGAACCCTTCGGCGCCATTGAAGACCTCGCCAGCGATTTCGACTGCTCCCACTTCGGCCGTGCGCCAGCTCATTTCGACCTGCGCGAGGTCGAGCTGCTCAACGCCAAGCTGCTGCACCTTTTGCCCTACGCGTCTGTTGCAGGCCGCTTGCCGGACTCACTCAGCGAGGAAGATTGGCTGCTCCTTCGCGGCAATATCGAGCATCTCTCTGAGGTGTCCGAGTGGCTCCCAGTTCTCGACGGCGACGTCACCCCGCCCGCGCTTGCGGATGACGATCAACAATTCCTTTCGACTGCCGCCGAGATTGCAGAGAGGCTCGAATGGGCCAACGACCCGTGGCATGCGCTCGCCGACGAACTGAAAGCGCGCTCCGGGCGCAAGGGCAAGGCCCTGTTCCTGCCGCTGCGCATGGCTCTGACCGGCCGAGCCAGCGGCCCGGAAATGGGAACCCTTCTGAAGCGGATCGGAAAGTCACGGTCCCTAACCCGCCTCCGCGCAGCAGCCGCACTCGTCTGATCGACTTCGTCCCCTTCACTGCCTCCCTCTTTCGTTCGCGTTGGTAATGTTGTATCATCGCGGGATAGGCACAGAGAAGGAGAGGTCATCATGCTTGGCTATGCTTCTGAACATCCGCTGCGCGCCCCCCGAGCCAGGCCCGGAACCTTGGGATTGGTCCTCGCCGGACACGCCGCCGCGCTGCTGATGGTCCTGACTGCCCGATCCGAACTGCCGGAGCGGATTCGCAATTTGCCGATCGTTGTTACGCCCATACCGGAAGTGGTCGAGCCGGAGCCCATCCCGCCCGAGGCGCAGCCACCGCAGTCGTCCTCGACCTCACATGTCACCACGCACGAGCCGATCATCGGCGACCTGACGAGCGCACCTGCATTCGATAGCGGTCCA
>CAMLKX010000162.1 GCA_946480515.1 uncultured Sphingomonadaceae bacterium
ATCCTGGCGGAGCAGCTCCAGCACCGAGGCTTCGATATTCGCGCCATTCGCCCGCCAACCGTTCCGATCGGAACGGCGCGCCTGCGCATCTCGATCACGCTCAATGTCGACGAGCAGGCGGTAGGAGCGCTGGCGGCGGCACTGCGAGAGTCGGTGCAATGAAGCTGGTGGTGACCGGCACCGACACCGGAGTCGGCAAAACCGTGTTCTCGGCCGCTTTGGCGGGAGCGTTGGGGGCACATTATTGGAAGCCGGTCCAGGCAGGACTGCAGGACTCGACGGATTCCGAGACGGTACGAAGCCTGGGTGGTCTGCCTCCTGACCGCTTGCTGCCGGAATGCTATCGGCTGAAGACGCCCTGCTCGCCCCACCGCGCGGCCGAGATCGATGGCGTGCAGATCGAGCTCGAACGCCTGACAGTTCCCGATGCGAACCCGCTGGTCATCGAGGGGGCAGGGGGTGTTCTCGTGCCGCTGCGCCGTGACCTGCTGATGGCGGACCTGTTCGCGGTATGGGGCTTGCCGGTAGTGCTGGTCGCCCGCACCGCGCTGGGTACCATCAACCACAGTTTGCTCTCGATCGAGGCGCTGCGGGCGCGGAATGTGCCGGTTCTCGGCGTCGCGTTCGTCGGCAATCCGGTCGAGGACAGCGAGGCCATCATCAGCGAGATCGGCCGGGTGCGGCGGCTCGGACGGCTCGCGCTTCAACCGCAGCTCGACGAGCATCAGCTCGCCCGAGCGTTTGATGCCGGTTTCCGGCTGGAGAATTTTCAATGAACTCGCCGGTCTGGCACCCGTTCACTCAGCATGGGCTCAACGAGCCGATCCCGCTCGTCACGCATGCCGAGGGTGCGGGACTGTTCACGGCGGACGGGCGGCGAATCATTGATGCCATCTCGTCATGGTGGGTGACCACCCATGGTCACTGCCACCCGCGGATTGTGGCCGCGATCACTGCGCAGGCAACAAAGCTCGATCAGGTGATCTTCGCCGGCTGGACTCATGAACCGGCCGAGCGGCTCACGCGCGAGCTGCTGGAGTTGATGCCACGGCCGCTCAGCCACGTGTTCTTTTCCGACAGCGGATCGACGTCGGTCGAAGTGGCGCTCAAAATGGCGCTCGGCTTCTGGCGGAACCGCGACGAACCGCGGCACCGCATCATCGTCATGGAAGGAAGCTACCACGGCGACACGATCGGCGGCATGTCGGTCGGCGCGCGCGGCGTATTCAACCAGGCCTATGAACCGCTGTTGTTTGATTCCATGCCGCTCCCCTTTCCCGGTGCCGACAATGCGCAAGCGACGATCGATGAACTGGAACGGCTGTGCGAGGCAGAAGACAAGCCTGCAGCGTTGCTGATCGAGCCGCTGGTCCTTGGCGCTGGCGGGATGAAGATCTACTCACCGAAAATCCTCGCGGAATTGCACGCCGTTTGCGCCCGGCACGGGGTGTTGTTCATCGCTGATGAGGTGATGACTGGCTGGGGGCGCACTGGAACCCTGCTTGCGTGTGACCAAGCCGGGATCGCTCCGGACCTGTTGTGCCTCTCGAAGGGGATTACCGGAGGATCTCTTCCCCTCGCGGTTACGGTTGCAAGCGAAGCGATTTTCGCTGCGCACTGTTCGCAAGACCTTCAGAAGCAGCTGTTCCACTCGTCCAGCTACACGGCCAATCCCATTGCCTGCGCCGCTGCCCTCGCCAATCTTGAAATCTGGCGGGAGGAGCCGGTGCTCGAGCGGATTGCCGATCTAGGCCAGCGCCAGGCCCAGCAGCTCGCGGGCCTTTCCCGAATTCACAATGCCCGGCAGATCGGCACGATTACGGCGATGGAATTGAAAGAATCGGGCGCGTCTTATTTGGCGACACTCGGCCTTGAACTGCGGGCATTTTTTGCCAGCCGGAACGTCCTCCTGCGCCCCCTAGGCAATACGATCTACGTTTTGCCGCCTTATTGCATCTCGGACGAGGACCTCGGGGCGGTTTACCGGGCGATCGGGGAAGCAATCGACAGCCTCTAATCGCGTGCGATTGCGTCGTGGCTGAGTTATCCGGTGATCGCAAATGCAGCACTTCCCATCGAACGGCACCGCATTCCCGCCGGAACTTTTCTTTACAAGCGGATGTGTGATAATCATGCGCGACAAAAGAAGAAAAAAATTGGAGAGTGCCTTTGTCGACTGTGCGGCCCGCAGGGGACGTTGATCGAAAGGGTTATGATCAGCAGGCTGTGCTTGCTCAGAACCCGGGTTCGCAACGCTCGTTTGAAGATGACCCGCGGGTCGCCCGACTGTGCACGAAATTGATCTGGACGATCGTTCTGTTGCCGATCGTGATGGCCTTCTTCTGTCTGTTACAGCGCTTGGGAGTGGCCTCCTAGCACCCGTTGCGCCGTTCCGGCCTTGCCATTGATCGGCGCTGCCCTAATCCTGCGCGGATGGCCTCTCAACGTCTCTCCGGACAAGACCGGCGCTCGTCCATTCTGGAGGCCGCTACCGCCGTGTTCGCCGAACATGGTTTCGACGGGGCCAAGACCCAGCAGATTGCTGCGGCTGCCAATGTTTCAGAGGCGCTTGTCTACCGCCACTTTCCGTCCAAGGTCGCGCTGTACCGCGCAGTGCTGCGTAACCTGATCTCCACGCAGAACGCGACATTCGCGAGCTTTGGATCGGTCGAAGCAAGTTCGGCCGGCTTGGTGAGCATGATGTACCGCGTGTTCCGGATAGCTCTGCTCGGTCCGGCCGCGCCGAACGCTGTCGGGATGCGGATTATCCTGGCCAGCCTCGCGGGTGACGGCGATTACGCGCGGCTGGTCTACCGCCGTGCCCACCGCCTCGTCATCCGTGACCTTGAGGCGGCTTTGAAAGAGGCTCGGCGCACTGGCGACCTCACGGGCCCTCCGATCAGCCCATCCAACGTGTGCGCCTTCATGGAACATATGATGTCGATGATGCTGGGGAGCCGCTTGTCAGGCCGGCCAGCGACCATCTACGCCGGGGATGATGAGCAGCTGCTCAAGGAAGCGATCTTGTTTTGCGGACGCGGGATCGGACTGAGCTCCGAGTTCATCGAAGCTCAGTTCCAGAACGATAGCTTGACGGCCAGCTGAGCTTCGTCAGGCGGCCTGCTGCGATTCCAGCAACTGTACGACTTCGATCAGATGGCCTTCAACGTCGGTCACAAAGCCGACCCGTACCCCATGCTGCGGCTGGTCGACCGGCGTCTCGACAATGGTGCCGCCGTTTGCCCCGGCGCGCTCCACGAACCCATCCACATCGTCGGTAATGAAGCCAAGAATCACCTCATCGTTGGTGGGCTTCGGAGCATCCAGGAACTTCAACAGGACAAACGAAGCCGCGCCCTGATAGGGAGGGTCGAAGATGATTTCGCTGATGGCCCGGCCGCCAATGCGGGATTCCACACGATGCTGCTCGGTCACGCCGGCCACGGTTTTGTAGAAAGCAGCGGTCTTTTCGAGATCGTTCACAAGCAGCTTGGTAAAGCTGAACATCGTTCCAGCCGGAAAGGCCATCCTCGGGCTCCTTTGGATTGTTTATTGAATGGACGTCAGGCCGCTTCGCGCGCCTTCAGCATGTCGAGTGCGACATCGACAATCATATCTTCCTGTCCGCCGACCATCTTGCGGCGGCCAAGCTCAACCAGGATCGCCCGCGTGTCGAGGCCGTAATCCTTCGCAGCTTTCTCGGCATGGCGAAGGAAGGAAGAATAAACGCCCGCGTACCCAAGACTCAGCGTCTCACGGTCGACCCGCACGGGCCGGTCCTGAAGCGGCCGAACGAGGTCCTCCGCGGCGTCCATCAGGGCCATGACGTCGCAGCCATGATTCCAGCCCTTCCGGTCGGCGGCAGCGATGAAGACTTCGAGCGGGGCATTGCCGGCACCGGCACCCATCCCCGCCAAGCTGGCATCAATCCGAACGGCACCTTCCTGAGCCGCAACCATTGAATTCGCGACACCGAGCGACAGATTGTGGTGAGCGTGAATGCCGCGTTCTGTTTCCGGCTTGAGCACCCGGTCATAAGAGCGCAGCCGATCGCGGACGCCGTCCATATCCAGCGCCCCACCGCTGTCCGTGACATAGACGCACTGAGCGCCATAACTTTCCATCAGCAACGCTTGCTGGGCGAGTTCATCGGCGCCGATCATGTGGCTCATCATCAGGAAGCCGGACACGTCCATCCCAAGGTCGCGGGCAATGCCGATATGCTGCTTGGAGACGTCTGCTTCGGTGCAATGGGTGGCGACGCGCACCGAGCGGACGCCAAGATCATAGGCCCGCTTCAGCTCCTCGACCGTGCCAACGCCGGGAAGGATGAGGGTGGTGAGCACCGACCGCTCGAGCACTGCCGCGACGGCTTCCAGCCATTCCCAATCGGTGTGCGCCCCGAAGCCATAGTTGAAGCTCGCGCCTGACAAACCATCCCCGTGAGCGACTTCGATCGCGTCCACGCCCGCGGCGTCGAGCGCTTTGGCGATCGCGGCAACATGGTCGATCCCGTACATGTGACGGATCGCATGCATCCCGTCGCGCAGGGTAACGTCCTGGATGTAGAGCTTGTCGGAATTAACGTCGAACGGCATCGGAGTTCCCCAGATTGATCAGGCGGCCACAGCCTTGCGCGCGAGGATTTTCTCGGCGAGCAACTCGCCGGTCGCCTTGGCTGCTGCGGTCATGATGTCGAGGTTGCCGGAGTAGCTCGGCAGATAGTCGCCGGCGCCCTCCACCTCCAGGAACACGGAGGTCTTGATCCCGGTGAAATCGCCGCGACCCGGGATCTTCAGCGGATTATTGTCGCCGA
>CAMLKX010000163.1 GCA_946480515.1 uncultured Sphingomonadaceae bacterium
ACGGTGCGCATCCCGATTGCTCACCACGACGGCAACTATCAGGCCGATCCGGAAACTCTCGACCGGCTGGAGGGTGAAGGCCGGGTCGCGTTCCGCTATGGCGAGGGTTGCAATGGATCGGCCCGCAGCATCGCCGGGATCCTCAATGAGGGCGGCAATGTCCTTGGGATGATGCCGCATCCCGAGCGTGCCTTTGAGGACGCTCACGGCGGGACCGACGGCCGCCGGCTATTCGAGGGACTCCTTGAAGCGGTCGCCTGAATGATTGCGATTCATCCTGCTTCTCTACTAAATCCCCGTCCACGCGCCCGTAGCTCAGCTGGATAGAGCACGTGCCTTCTAAGCTCGTGGTCGCAGGTTCGAATCCTGCCGGGCGCGCCATGATGCGATTAGATTTCGAGGTTGAAGGATAGAATTCAGAAGGACCGCTCGTAGCTCAACCGGATAGAGTGTCGGGCTTCGAACCCGAAGGTTGCAGGTTCGAGTCCTGCCGAGCGGGCCAATTCGAATGATTTCGTAGCAAAAGGCTTCTTCAGTCGATCAGCTTGCCGGGATTTAGCAGGCCGCCGGGATCGAGCGCATGCTTGATCGCGCGCAGTGCCGCGATGCGCGAAGGGGACGCGAGCCGGAGCAGTTCATCGCGCTTAAGCTGGCCAATGCCATGCTCGGCCGAAATTGATCCCGACGCGGCGGTGACGAGGTCATGAACCTGCCGGCTGATATCTTTCCCTTCTCCTTCCGCCCAGCCGGGGACGGCCCGTTCGCCGGCGCGGACGTGAAAATGGATGTTTCCATCACCGAGATGGCCGAAGCTGTTCGCCGACACGCCCGGAAAGCGGCTCTCCATGGTTTGCGCGGCGTCGATCATAAAGTCGGGCATTGCATCGATCGGCACAGAAATATCATGCTGAACGGTCGGTCCGCTGGCCCGCTCCGCCTCGGAGATGCTGTGACGGATGCGCCAGAACGCTTCGGCCTGCGCCTCGCTGGCGGCGAGAACCACGTCCTCCGCCAAGCCGGTTTCCAAAGCCTCCGCAAGGATCGGCTCCAGAACAGCGGCGGGATCGGGAGCATCGGCACTGCTCTTCACCGCTTCGATCAGCGCATGCCACCGGTGACTTCCGGAAAGCGGCGGTCGAGTGCCGGGAATATGTTCCAGCACGCGCTGGAGTGACTCGTCGCCGATGATCTCAAATCCCTCAACGCTGTCGGTGTGCGCCTGGCAGAGACGCAGCAGTTGGAGGGCAGCCCGCGGATGGTCGAGCCCGACCCATGCCACCGCACGCTCGATCACATCCGGAACGAGCCGCAGACTGGCGGCAGTGACAATCCCAAGCGTGCCCTCGGCGCCAATCAGCAACTGGTTGAGGTCGTAGCCGCGGTTGTCCTTCTTGAGCACCGCGAGTCCGTCATGGACCGAGCCATCCGCAAGCACCGCTTCGACCCCGGCAACGAGAGACCGCATCGTTCCATGGCGCAGCACCTGCGTTCCGCCGGCGTTGGTCGACACCAGCCCGCCGATGGTACAGCTGCCGCGCGCACCGAGCGTGAGCGGAAAACGCCGCCCCTTCTCGCAGGCTGCCTCATGCAGCGTCTGCAGGACCACGCCGGCCTCCACCACCGCCAGATTGGATGCCGGGTCGAGGCTGCGGATGCGGTTCATTCGCCGCAGGGACAGGATCAGCGCCGAGCCGTCGGATGGCGGGGTCGCCCCACCAACCATGCCGGTATTCCCGCCCTGCGGCACCAGTGGGACCCCGGCGTCGGCAGACAATTTGACAATCGTCGCTACTTCAGCGGTCGAGCACGGAGCGAGAATGGCTGGCGTGGCACCGTGATAGCGGTCCCGCCGGTCGGTCAGCCAAGGTGCGATTTCCTGGGGGTCGGTGACTACGCACTGGCTGCTGCAGGCGGAACGAACGGCATCGATCAACTCCTGCTGCCGGGAATTGGCGGTGACTGTTTCCATTCATTCGCAATACCGCCAATCGGCCGATGATGCGAGCGAGGGCTTGGCAGGAACGCTTCAATCCCCAATGGTGACCGCGTGGACGAATGCGAGACGAGCGGCGGGTGCAAGGAATGATCACGATCGTTGTCGCGCGCGCCCTGAACGGGGTGATCGGGCGCGAGGGTGGGCTGCCGTGGCATCTGCCGGCCGACCTCAAGCACTTCAAGCGAATGACGATAGGCACGGCGCTGGTGATGGGGCGCCGCACCTTTGACAGCCTGCCCGGACTGCTTCCCGGCCGGAGGCATATCGTCCTCACTCGCAATATCGACTGGAACGCGGAAGGCGCCTCCCGCGCCTATGGGGTGAAAGGAGCGATCGCGCTCGCTGCGGGCCAGCCAATCTCGGTGATCGGGGGTGCAGAGATTTTCGAGCTGTTCCTACCGGTCGCCGATCGTCTCGAACTGACCGAAGTGATGTCGCTCCCCGCAGGTGACACGATCATGGCCGACCCACGTCAGGATGGTGCATGGCGCGAGGTGGCGCGCGAAGAACATCCGGCGGTTGATGCGCGGCCAGCATTTCACTTCCTCAGCTACGTACGTTCTACCTAGGGCGTAGGTGACAGTCGCGTGTTGCTGGCGATTGCATGCACCCGAAAGCGCTTCATCTGCTGCCCGAGCACCTGATCCACTGCTGGAGCAAGATTTGCGGCATTTTTACGAGCGAAACCGGCCGCGCGGTAGTTCAGCGTCACGCGCGAGCCGCCCGCGATCGGAGTAATCTGAACATCCATTACTCCGGCAACAGCCTCATACAATAAGGGCCCGAGCGCGCCAGTCAGCACCACCCGTTTGCCGGGCTCGACATGGCTGACCCGCAAATGCTCGACCCCGCCGCCATCCTCGCTTCGTTCGCACAGGCAACCGCCCGGATGCAGCGACAGGCGTAGATTCGCCGCGTTGCCTGAGTAGGTGTGCAACTTGTCCCACCAGCCTCCGATTGCGCCGAACGCCCTGTAAGCCGTTTCGGGAGGAACGGTCAGTTGAATCTGATGGCGGATGTCGAATCCGTTCGGACTGGAAGAAACGACTTCGGCGGCCGCTGGAGATGCAGTCAACAGCGCGGCAACGACAATCCAGGTCCGCATGATCAATCCTCCCTTGGGCACGTCCGATGTCTCAGGACGAAATCAAGGGAGAGCATAATGCGCGGAACGGCGCCAGCGGGGAGCCCGGCGGGCTGGCAAAGGCTGCTAGTTGGAGCCGTCGAGAATGCTGTCGATCGCAGCGGCTACGCGATCGACGTCCGCCATCCCGTCGACCTTCCGCACCAGCCCCTGTCGCTCATAATAAGGCAGGATCGGCGCGGTCTTCGCCCGATATTCGGCCATGCGAGTGCGAACCGTTTGTTCATTGTCATCGGGACGGCGCTTGAACTCCCGCGATCCGCACTGATCGCAGCTTCCCTCGACCGCAGGGCGCTGAAACTTGTCATGATATGGCGCGCCGCATTGCGCGCAGGAGAACCGGCCGGTGATGCGCTCCACAAGCGCGTCCTCGTCGACCGCGAGTTCGATGACATAATCGAGCTTGCGATCGCGCTCAGCCAGCAGGAGGTCGAGGGCCTCCGCCTGCGGCTTGGTACGCGGGAAACCATCGAAGATCACGCCCTGGCCATCAAGCGCATCAAGCCGCTCGCCGATCAGCGCGCTGACGACCGCATCCGGAACGAGTTCGCCGGCATCCATAATCGCCTTGGCCTTAAGACCGACCGGCGTTCCCAGCTTTACGGCCTCGCGCAGCATGTCTCCCGTCGAGAGCTGGACCATGCCCCGGCTGGATTGCAGCCGTGCGGCCTGGGTGCCCTTGCCCGCGCCTGGAGGTCCGAGAAGAATGATGTTCAACAGCGGTCCCCTATCGTTCGGGTGGTGACCAGCGAGCCGCACGCTCGCTAACGGCGGCGCCCGGTTTTCAGCTTCGCCTTCTTGATCAGGTCACCATATTGGTGGGCAATCAAGTGGCTCTGAATCTGGCTCACCGTGTCCATGGTCACATTGACCACGATCAACAGGCTGGTTCCACCAAGATAGAAGGGGACGCCCGCCGACGAGAACAGCACCTCCGGGATCAGGCAGATCAGCACCAGATAAGCCGCGCCAACCACCGTCAGTCGGGTCAGCAGGTAATCGAAGAAGCTTTCAGTCGCCTTGCCTGGCCGGATCCCGGGAATGAAGCCGCCGTGCCGCTTCAGATTTTCCGCGGTCTCCTCGCTGTTGAACTGAACCGCCGTGTAGAAGAAGCAGAAGAAGGCGATGCCAGCGCCGTAGAGCAGAAGATACAGCGGGGAGCCGTGCTGGAGCACGGTGCTCAGCGTGATCAGCCAATCCCCCGAGTCATCCGCGGACTGCTGGGCACCGGCCATCTGGAGAATGGTGAGCGGCATCAGCAGCAGCGATGAGGCGAAGATCGGCGGGATCACACCTGCGGTGTTGATCTTGATCGGCAGATGCGAGCGCTCCTGCTGCATCACTCCGCGCGCGGTCTGCCGCTTCGGATATTGAACCAAGACCCGGCGCTGCGCCCGTTCCATGAAGCAGATGAACAGGATCAAGCCGATCACCAGCGCGATGATCGCGACGATCAGCAGCGGATCCATGGTTCCGGAGCGGCCGCCTTCAAACAATTGCGCGAGCGTTTGTGGGAGCGACGCCACGATCCCGGCCATGATGATCAGCGACACACCGTTGCCGATTCCACGGCTGGTGATCTGCTCACCGATCCACA
>CAMLKX010000164.1 GCA_946480515.1 uncultured Sphingomonadaceae bacterium
TGCGTCAGTGCCAGCCGTACCGGCATGCCGGAATCGGCGACTGGAGCGACTCCGATCAACGACGCGACCTGGTCCGACGCACGCATCGGCTTAGCGAGCGTCATCCACTGCTGAAGCCGTCCGTCAACCTGGTCGAGCGGCAGGTCCTGCTCGGCGACCCGACGGGCCTGGGTCCAGTTGCCGGCAAGCGCATAGGACAGCGCCAGGTTCTGGCGCACCCGCGCGTCGGCAGCGGGCAGCCGAGCCGTAATCTCGAGCACCTCGACCGCTTCGCCGATGCGACCCGCAAGCGCCATGGCGAGGCCATAGTCGGCGGGGTCGATCAACTCGCGATACTGGTCCAGCAAACGGGTGGCATCGTCTTTGTAGCCCAGTGCGGTCTGCACCAGGGCCAGCTTGAGCACCACTTTCGGCTGGTTGGCGGAAAGTGCGATCGAGTCACGATAAGCGGACTCGGCCGAAACATAGCGACCGCCTGAAAGATATGCGTTGCCGAGCAACGCCCTTAGCTCGGAACTGCGCGGATTAGCAGCGACCGCCTGCTCCGCCAGTCCGACTGCCTCGTGCGGGCGTCCCGCCTCCAGCGCGAGTTGAGCGCGGATTGCATACCCTGCTGTAGGAGCTGGCTGAGAGGCGGCAACGCCTCGGCCCAGCCCCGGAAGTGCACAGCCCCCGAGCAGGCTGGAAGTAGCAATCGCGGCAATCGCGGTTCCAAATCGAAGCGAGGACTTCATCGGATCATCCTTTGCTGGAAGCACGCTTCGACGAGGCGGGAGCGCGTTCAACCATCGATTCGAGCTCAGGCATCGACTGGAGCAACTCGTCGACCGCACTGGTCACCAGCTGCTGCGCCGACTTGCCGGTCACGGCGCATGCTAGGCGAAGCTTGAGGTGGCGCGACGGGTCGAGCCGCAACGTAAATGCCGCTTTCCCCTTGAGTCCCGGAGCCGACCGCGGCCGTGGTTGGCGGCGCGGAGCGACCGCAATTGGCACCACCGCCTGTTGAGCTTCCTCGTCCCCGACTTCCTCGGGATCGTTGACCGCAGACGGAGCGATCATCCGGCCGATGATCTCAGCCTGCTGTCCATGGACCGGCGAGGAGGATGGCGTCGGAGACGGGGTCAGACCAGCCAGCTTGTGTACCGGAGCCTCGGCGACAGTCTCGACAAACTCGTGCTCATCGCCGTCACGGACCGGTGCGAGCACCGGCTTGGGCGGTTCGAACCCCATGTCGTTCCAGCCAAGATCGTCGAGGCCCGCACCCATCTGGCCGAAGCCTTGCGGACGCATCGCTGGACGGGCGGCACCCTTGCGGGCGAGAAGTCCGGAAGAGAGGGAAGCGAAAGGCTTAGCTTCGCTGTTCACGCAACGATCTCCTTACTGGCCAACCACACGGCGGCCGAAACCGCCTTGCGGGCGCGGTGAGATCGGGGCCGCGGCTCCTGGAGCTGCGAAGACGGTGCGGCGGAAATTCTTTTCCAGCCGATCAGAGATATATTCCCAAAGTTCGATGATTTCCTGCGCGGACCGGCCCTTTGGATCGACTTCCATGACCGTCCGCCCGTCGATCATCGACGCTGCGAAATCCGTCCGATGATGAATAGTGACCGGAGCCACCGTGCCATGCTGCGACAGCGCGACGGCGGCTTCATAAGTGATTTTCGCCTTGGGAGTGGCCGCGTTAACCACGAAGATCAGGGGCTTGCCGGCGCGGTCGCACAAATCGACTGTGGCGCCGACGGCGCGCAGATCGTGCGGGCTCGGGCGAGTCGGGATTACGATCAGTTCCGCGACCGCGATCACGCTCTGGATGGCCATGGTGATCGCCGGCGGAGTGTCGATCACAGCCAGCCGGAAGCCCTGCTGACGAAGCACTTCGAGATCGGAGGCGAGCCGTGCGACCGTGGTCTGAGCGAATGCGGGCATGTCTGCTTCGCGCTCATTCCACCAGTCGGCGAGCGAGCCCTGCGGGTCGATGTCGATCAGGCAGACCGGGCCGGCACCCGCCAATTGCGCTTGCACCGCCAGATGGCCGGACAGGGTCGTCTTGCCCGAACCACCTTTCTGCGAGGCCATGGCCAGAACGCGCATCTAAATCCCCTTGCCGTGTTGGTCGCTTGTTGGATGCAACTGACACTAGCGGGCCTAAGATTTGGTTAATCGGCGCGCGACCCTGTTGCGTCGGCTGGCTGCTTGCCGCCCGAGATTGATGCTTTTACTCATTCCCTCAGATGGTTGGGGAGGATCGAATGCTTAATCGCCTTGCGAGGCCCATCATGGCAGCCGTGCTGCTTGGCAGCTCCAACCCCGCTGCTGCTGCTCCAACCGTCCGTTCGGGCATCGAGGCATGGCAGCAGGCCGATTACTCCAAAGCAGTGTCAATCTGGCGGCCGCTGGCTGAGAAGGGCGATGCTGACGCCCAATTCAACCTCGGGCAAGCCTATAAGCTTGGACGCGGAGTGGCGACTGACCTGGCCAAGGCCCAGGTCTGGTTTGAGCGGGCCGCTAAGCGCGGTCATCTCGACGCGCAGACGAACCTGGGACTGCTCTTGTTCCAGAACGGCGATCGAACTGGAGCCATGCGCTGGTTGAAGATCGCTGCGGAGAGCGGCGAAGCGCGGGCCATGCTGCTGTACGGAACGGCACTCTACAACGGCGATGGCGTCGCCCGTGATCCGGCTCGCGCTTACGCCTTTATCTCGCGCTCGGCGGAGATGGGATTCGGGCCTGCCAAGGAATCCCTGGCGGAGATGAACCAGGTCATGCTCCTGGCCGACAAGAACCGCGGGGCGATGATCGCGCGTGACATGGCGGCAGGCGCCTCAACGGCGAAGCGGCCTCTCCCGAGGAACGCGAAGGCACCATCAATGAAGGCTGCGGCGGTGGCCAGTACCCCTGCCAAATCGACGGCTGCTGCAGGCATGTGGCGGGTACAGCTCGGCGCGTTCGCTCAGCGTTCGGCTGCCGAAACCCTGTTTAGGAAATTGTCTGCTACGCCGCCTCTCGCGGGGAAATCTGCGTCGATGGTGGCATCGGGCGGCGTCACCAGGCTCCAGGCCGGTCCGTTTGCGAGCAGAGATTCGGCAAGCAGCGCCTGCGCCACTCTCAAGGCCCGGGGCCAAGCCTGCTTCGTCGTGCCCCCGCGCTGACTTAACCAATTGTTCGTCAGGATGGCGCTACCCAGGATCAATGGGTGGAGTTGCCTCATTACGTCCAAAGGCGATGGCGAGCCGCTGGCGCCGGCGCCAACCGTGCATCCTCGCAGCGGATCATCCCAACGTCGCGGTGATCCGCCGGATCACCGCCAGTTCCGCAGTGGTCGACACCGCTGCCCGTCCGCCGCTCGGCAGCCGAGTTACGATCCATCATCCTGAAGCAGGCGCGATTGAAGGCACGATCTCAGGCCACCTTAACGATGGGCTGGGAATTGCCTTCGAGGATCCGGTACGGGCCGTCGCCTTCGCGCTTGCCAGCCTGGCGACGGACAGCAGCCGGCCTTAATCCTGGATCCACTCCCGGCGCGGAATGCCTTGGGCCCACAGCAAGGCCGTCAAATCCGCATTGATCAATTGCGCATCGGCAGCCGCGGCAAGCTTCGGCTTGGGCCGATAGCCGACCCCCAGCCCCGCTTCCTCGATCATCGGGATGTCGTTGGCGCCGTCGCCGATCGCCAAAGTCTGATCAGCCGCCAACCCCAGCTCGTCTCGGGTCGACTGCAGCGCTCCAAGCTTGGCCGCGCTGTCAACGATTGCACCCTCGGTGAGGCCGGTCAGCTTGCCGTCCGCAATTGCTAGCCGATTGGCGAGCACCCGTTCGAAACCAATGTCGCGGGCGACCGGGTCGGCGAATGCGGTGAACCCGCCTGTCACCAGCAGGGTCATTGCGCCACGCGCCCGCATTGTCCGGACCAACGTGCGCGCGCCCGGGTTGGGAAACACCCGTTCTTCCCGGCATCGGTCGATCGCGCCGGCCTCCAGCCCTTTGAGCAATGCCACGCGTTGGGCAAGCGCCGCGCGAAAGTCCAGCTCCCCCTGCATCGCGCGCTCCGTGATCTCCGCCACCTGCTCCTTGAAACCGGCGAAGTCCGCCAGCTCGTCGATGCACTCGACACCGATCATTGTCGAATCCATGTCAGCGACGAACAATTTCTTCTCGCGCGGGCCGGGCTGGTGAACCACGACATCTGCACCATCGACCTGCTCGAGCGCAGTGCGCGCCACCACTGCGTCGCCCTCATATTCGATATCGGCCGCATCGCCCTCGTCGATCCATCCGGTGAAGGAAGCGCCGATGCCCGCATGTTCCAGCCGGAGCAGTGCCTGCTTCACCATCCTGTCATCCAGCCGTCCGGCTGCTATCAGCGTCGCGATGGCCATGTCGTCTCCCAAATTGCCGCTCGCGCTCATTGCCGGTCCGACGGCCAGCGGCAAGTCGGGATTGGCGGTTCGGCTAGCGAAACGGAGCGGCGGGGTGGTCATCAACGCTGATTCCGCGCAGGTTTATCGCGATCTGGACGTCGTGAGTGCCCGGCCCGGTGCAGACGAGCTCGCCCGTGCTGAGCACCGGTTATACGGCTACCGCGATGGCGCCCGGCCCTGCTCCGCCGCTGAGTGGGCAGCCGAGGCGAAGGGGGCAATCGCCGAAGTGCATTCGCGTGGCGAGCTACCAATCCTCGCCGGTGGCACC
>CAMLKX010000165.1 GCA_946480515.1 uncultured Sphingomonadaceae bacterium
TCGGTTGCCGACAGTGACTATTCGGCGGCCGGGGCAAGCGTGGCCGCGCGGTCCGACGTGCTCAACGGGGCAGACATCATCCTGTGTGTCGACGGTCCTGAGGCTGCGGGACTGGCCGGGGCCAGTCCGGGCGCGCTGCTGGTCGGTTCGCTCGATCCCTTTCGCCGCCGTGAGCGGGTCGAGGGCTATGCTTCGGCGGGCCTGCAAGCGCTGGCAATGGAATGGATGCCGCGCATCACTCGCGCCCAGTCGATGGATATTCTGTCGTCGCAGTCCAACCTTGCTGGCTACAAGGCGGTGATTGACGCCGCTGCCGCCTATGGGCGTGCTTTTCCAATGATGATGACCGCGGCTGGCACCGTCAGCCCGGCAAAGCTGTTCGTCATGGGCGTCGGGGTTGCCGGCTTACAGGCCATCGCTACTGCTCGCCGCTTGGGAGCACAAGTCAGCGCAACCGACGTCCGCAGCGCGACCAAGGAGCAGATCCTGTCGCTTGGAGCCAAGCCGATCTTCGTGGAATCGGTCACCGGGATCGAGGGCGAAGGCGCCGGCGGCTATGCCGGCGAGATGTCGGATGAGTATAAGGCGGCGCAGGCCGAGCTGGTGTCGAGCCATATCGCCAAGCAGGACATCGTCATCACCACCGCGCTGATCCCGGGTAAGCCGGCACCGCGGCTGATCAGCGATGCGCAGCTGGCAACGATGCGGCCTGGCAGCGTGATCGTCGATCTGGCGGCGGATGCTGGCGGCAACGTCGAGGGCTGCGTCGCCGGCGAAGCCGTGGAGCGGCATGGAATAACCATCATCGGGCCGAAGAACCTGGCGGGCAGCCTTGCCGCTGATTCGTCGGCGCTGTTCGCGCGCAACCTCTACAACTTCCTCAGCTCGGTGTGGGACAAGGAAACGAATAAGCCGCTGCTGTCGGATGATGACGAAATCGTCCAAGGCCTCCGCCTGACCAAAGATGGACAGGTCGTGTCAGAGCGTTTGCGCTCCTAACGAGCGCTTTCATGTTCTGAGGCGGGATCTCCGCCAATGAAAAACCCGGCCGAAGCCGGGTTTTTTTTACGATCAGGCGCCGAGACCCTTCCAGCCACCGCCATAGAGCCAAGTCCAGAAGCCATTCCGTGAATTGTTCTTCATGGTCATACCCCTCTTGCACTGTGATTCGGCACAGTGAAGGGATATTAACCTTAATTGTTTTGGTTAGCAAACGATTAACTATATCACGCTGCCGCTCGCTTCTTCTCGGCGACAAGTCGCTTGATCAGGGCTTCTAAACTTCCTGGGCGGCCGACTGCATAGCCTTGAGCGACATCGCACTCGAGGGACTTCAGCAGGTCTAAAATCTCTTTACTCTCAACACCTTCAGCAACCACGCTACGGCCCAGCTGATGCGCCAGTACGATCGTTGATTGCACCATCAGCCGGTCGCTGCGGTTGTCGGTGATCGACCGAATGAAGCTCTGGTCAATCTTCAACTCGCTCGCTGGAATGCGCTTCAGATAGTCGAGGGTGGATTGACCTGTGCCGTAGTCGTCGATCGAGATTCGGATGCCTGAATCGCACAGCGCATTCAGCACGATCAAATTATCGTCCCCGCGCAGCGCCGCGGTTTCCGTTAGCTCGAGGATGAGTCGCCGCGGTTCCAAACGATGGCGCGCCAAAATGTCGGCGATTCGCGACGGCAATGTACGGTCTCCGGTCAAGCGAGCCGATAGGTTGACCGCGACGGAGAATTCAATTTCCCTGGCGTTGATTTCCGCAGCCGCTGCGATCGCCTGTTCCAAGATGAAGCACGTCAGCTTCTCAATGCGGTCGTGCTGCTCTGCTTGCGTGATAAATTCAATCGGGCTGATCGCGCCCTTCTCGGGATGGGTCCAGCGCGCTAAGGCCTCGGCCCCGGAAATTCGTCCTGTGGTCAGGTCCAGCTTGGGTTGGTAAGCGATCCAGATCTCGCCCTTGTCGATCGCCTGATCCAGCTGACCGAGCAAGGACAGGCGCCACGACGCATCGGTTAGGCGATCGAGATCGAAGGTCTTCCATTTCATGCTTTCGCTCGCCGCTTCGTCCGCAGCAATAAGCGCACTGGCCAACCGGTTTTCCGGCGAACGACCGCTGCCGAGCTCGACCCCAAAGCTGATTGCCAGATCGATTTGCGTGCCAGCTACCCGGGCCGGGTTACGGAACATCCCATGGAGGGCGTCAAGATGATATCCGAGCGGATCGCCGGGCTCCATGAACCAAGCAAAGGCGCCCCCCTCAGTCTGATACAGTACCCGTTCAGGGGCTCCGACGGTAAGGCGGGCGGTAATTTGTTCGATCAGCTGCCGCTCTTGATCAGGATCAAGCGTCGAGGCGATTTCTGTGTAATTTCGAACTCGGGCGGCTACGATGGTTCGTGATCCGCTTCCGCGTAACTCGCGAATGGCATTGAGATTCGGAAGGCCCGAAACCGCGTCGGTTTCACCCTTTCGCCGCAGGCGCTGCCAAGTGACGAAGATTGCCGTAGCCACGATCACGAACAAGCCTGCAGTGATATCGACAAAGATCAAATGAGCTTCAAGGAACAGCGGCGCGACGAGAAGAGTCGCTCCTACCGAACCGAGAACGAGTGACCGTTTCGTAGTTGTCTTCAAAACAACCACCCCGATGCTGCAAGCGATTGCGAGTAGAAGACTCGGTAGCCAGCCCAGCCGAATGGGGTGACCCTTCTTCAGCGTCTCGGCACCAAGAATATGGCTGTAAACGCCGCCTATTTCACCGTAGCCGGGAGCGTAATACATGTCCCCGACCTGATCGGCGGTCGCGCCGATGATTACATCTTTCCCCGCAACCTGGTACGCGCCGATCTTTCCCGACAGAAGTTTGCTGGGGGAGAATGCGGGAACTGACTGCGGACGAATGGAGTAGTCGATCGGATACGTCTTGTCGGTCGGTCCCGAGGTTCCGCCGAGTAGAGCCGAAAAGGAGGGGATCGGACTACCCGATGAGTCGACTTGTGCGTAAGGCAAGCTCCACACTGCGCCTGCATAGTTGTAATAGCCGCTGATCGTCCCAACGCTAGCGTGCGCTGTGAACTGCGGTAGCGGTTTGAGGTCGGAGGTCTGGGGACCACGATTGGTCCCGAGACGCAGACGGGCTGGAAGAACAACCTGAGCTCGCGAATTCCTCAATGCGCCCTCGAATGCTCGATCCTCGGCGGGTGAGGTCTTGTTGCCCATGTCGATGTCGAAAAAAACCCGCTTGGCTCCCAACCGCGAAAGCTCCTCGACCATGCGGGCATGATGGCGACGGGGCCAGGGCCAGCTGCCCACCTCACGCAGGCTGGCATCATCGATCGCCAGCAATACGATCTCACCGCTTGCTTGCTCAGGATGTAGGGAGTTGCGGCCGATTCTGAGTCCGTCCTCAATGATCTCGCCGAAGCCAATCAGCCCGAACAGGAGGCCAACCAAACCGATCCCAAGCACGAACCGTAGGCTGGATCGGTCGATCCTGCTCGGGAGTCGGTCGGAAAGTTTCCGGTGCACCATGAGCTGCACCATCGCGGTAAATGGTTATTAAATCGGAAACCGTGCAGGCATTGACCCACGGCCAACACACTCGACTCTCGACAGGCGCGCGTCGTGCCGCCAAAAGGCCGGAGAGAGGGGCCAATGGATTTTCTGTCGATCTTGTCGATCTTCGTGCTGGCGTGTTTCGTCGGCTATTATGTCGTGTGGTCGGTGACTCCGGCGCTGCACACGCCGCTGATGGCGGTGACCAACGCCATTTCATCGGTGATCATCGTCGGCGCGCTGGTGGCATCCGCGGCCGCTGGAAGCCCGCTGTCCAAATGCCTTGGGCTGGTTGCGGTGGCACTGGCGAGCGTCAACATCTTTGGCGGGTTTGCCGTCACCCAGCGCATGCTGGCGATGTACAAGAAGAAGGAGCGCCGCGATGCATGAGGCTGCTCCTCAGCCGTCCTGGGTAATTCTGGCTTACCTGATCGCCGGCGTCTGCTTCATTCTCGCGCTGCGCGGCCTGTCGAGCCCGGAAAGCTCGCGGCGCGGCAACACGCTGGGCATGGTCGGCATGGGGATCGCCGTCGCGACCACCCTCGCAATCCACGACATTGCCTCAATCCTCGAAATCGCGCTGGCGATCGTGATCGGCGGCGCGATTGGGCTGGTCACCGCTCGCCGGATCCAGATGACGGCAATGCCGCAGCTGGTTGCCGCCTTCCACAGCCTGGTCGGATTGGCCGCGGTGCTAGTCGGCGCGGCAGCGTTCCTCAATCCGGCGGCGTTCGGGATTGTCGATACAAGCGGGGCGATCCTGCCGGTCAGCCGGGCAGAGATGGGGTTGGGCGTCGCCATCGGCGCGATCACCTTCTCCGGCTCGGTAATTGCCTTCCTCAAACTCAACGGCAACATGAGCGGGGCGCCGATCCTGCTGCCGCTGCGGCATGTCCTCAATCTGGGTACGCTGGCGGCGATCCTCGGCCTGATCGCCTACTTCACCCAGGACCAGGCACCGTGGATCTTCTGGACGGTGACCGCCCTGTCATTCGCGATCGGCTTCCTCTTGATCATCCCGATCGGCGGCGCGGACATGCCGGTCGTGGTCTCGATGCTCAACTCGTACTCGGGCTGGGCCGCGG
>CAMLKX010000166.1 GCA_946480515.1 uncultured Sphingomonadaceae bacterium
GGCTCTGAACTACCGAGATGGGCGCAAAGCGGCCGTTTGATCGAAAGTCCGCAGTTCTCGCCCATTTGTTCATCAGGGTAGGCGCATTGCTTGCTCCGGCTGCAAGGCAACTCCCAAAGCAGTACCGTGCGGCAGTCATTGCTGGCGCACCAGCTTGCGAAGGGCTGATTGCCATCCCGGTAGATGCGGGATCCGGTGGACCGATGGATCACGTCTCCGGATCAGCTCGGTTCGGCTAAGCTGCGTGAGTCGCTCCCAATTTTCTTCGAAAACGTAAAGCGCATTGCCGTACTCGAGATTTTCAAGTGCTATCAGGCGGTTTCCGAACCTCGCTCCAAAGTAACGAGCGAACCTACCCGTGCCGACGATGAAGCCGTCGTGATCGAGCCGATCGAGCAGGCGGAGCCGTTCGGCGGCCACCTTCAATCGTTCGGCATCAGTCTCTTTCCGGCTCGCGAGACGGTCCAGGACCCGCTCTGCCGAACCCGGGGGTAGCAGTTCCCAGTCCACATGCTGAATCCGTGCGAACTGCTCATCGCTCAGGTCGGCGTCATGAACGTGAGCATCACCGACTGCTTCATTCAGCAATCGCAGTTTAAACTGGAGATCGGTCGGAAATGTTGCGCTACGCTTATCCAACGCTTCATCAATCCGGAACCGGACCAGTGCGCCGTCCACCAAATGCTCGAGCACTGCTGCCGATATCGTAAGCAGCTTTGCCGGATGATGGTTGACCGGATAGGCGTCGATCTCGCGGCTTACGAGATGGTAGCTGCCGCTGTTCCAGCTTGGCGCCCAAGTCGAGATCTCGCGCTTTTCTTTGGGAAGGTCCCGGCGGGTTTCTTTCCATCCATCGAGATTGCGCCGCGCGTGCTGGCCGCAGGACGGCGGTGGAGGTGCGGGGTCGCACGTCGTGATCCTGTCGTCCGTCAGGCGCAGACCGACTCCACTGTATTTGTCGATGTCGTCAGTAGTGACGGTAAGGACCGCCGCAACCACGACACGATCGCCGCTGACGCGCTCCACTTCGCGCTGGACTGCTTTGGACAGCTTCACGGTTCGATTCGTCACTTTTCATCCTCCTCGCCGCTGCGGTTCAGAATGCCGGGGTAGAACCTGTCCTCGAGCCGTTTGTGGTACCTGTCGGGCAGGGGCTCATTGATCCGGTCATAGAGTTCAACGGACCTCTTCCAGTTGGTTGCTAGGGAGTTCAGCAAATCAGGATGGGCCTTCTTATTCTTCGCATCGCGATATTTATTCGCGAAGAATGACACCTCCTTCTGCTGATCGTCCCGCAACTCGAGCATCCGGTCCCAGCGCTTCTTTTCCTGGGCCGTGATGGGGCCCTCATACCGCACCTCGGCCCTGTGCATGTCGAGGATGACATCATCCGGGTGGGGAACCGGCACTGGCTCGGGCAGCCCATGACGACGCGCATGCTCAATCGCCTGCTCCCAGCTGACCTTGTACTCGCAGGCGGTCTCGAACAGGCTGGAACGCTGCTGGCGATCCTCCTCCTCAAGCCGGCGCACCAGCTCCGCCATGGTTGCTTGGGCGAGCCGGTTTCCCTTCATGGCAGAGACGCCCAACGAGCGGAACACGGCCTTGATGACCGGAAGCTGGACGACCTTCTCGCCCTCGCGAATGGTGACCGTGCGATAGGCCTCTTCGAGCAGCATCTGGTTCGCGTACTCCGAGGCGGGCCTCGGGCCGCTCGACAGGTGCACCGGCGCCTCCGGGTCGGCGTCGGCCCAGGCCGCCGTGGTCGCCCTTGGGATTGCCTGATTTTCCCTTCTGGAACCGGTGCTCGGCCGGCGGCTTCCCGTATCCAATCTCGTAGCTGGCAGGGAGATTGTCGCCGGATCCCTCTTCGCGCCTGTCATCAGTAGGCCTCATCGCAGGCTTGCTCATTCTGCAGCCTCCAGATGAAGCGCGGATCGCTCGTCAGCGACATCGTCGAACATCGCACCGGTAGCTCCGAGCTTTGCTCGTTTGCCGCTATATTTCTCCCATCGACGGATGATGGTGTCGCAATAGACCGGATCAAACTCGATCAGCCTTGCCGAACGGCCCGTCTTTTCGGCGGCAATCAGCGTCGATCCCGAGCCGCCGAACCCGTCGAGGACGATCTCTCCGCGGCGGGAGCAATCCCGGATTGCATCAGCGATGAGCGCGACCGGCTTAACGGTCGGATGCATCGCCAGCTCCTCGGAGCGATTGCTGCCGATCGAGCTGATTCCGGCATAATCCCAGACATTGGTGCGATAGCGGCCGGTCTCCCCAAGGCCGAAGCTGTTGGTGTGCTCGGCCGTGCCCTGCTTAAAGACGAAAACCAGCTCATGCTTGGAACGGTAGAAGGCGCCCATGCCGCCGTTGGTCTTGTTCCAGACGACTAGGTTCTTGAGTTCCGTGAACGAAGTTTCGCCGGCGGCAAGCAGCTCGCCCATGTGGCGCCAGTCCATGCAGACGAAAGCGATGGCGCCATCGCGCATGACACGGGCGATGTTACCGAGCGTCTCAGCAAGAAAACCAGTGAACTGCGCCCCGCTCATTTCGCCGGAGGCGAAGGCGAATTCACGATGCTTGATGGCACCCAGCCCACAGACATTCCCCTCGATGGCCACGTTATATGGCGGATCGGTGAACACCAGGTCAGCTCGCTCGCCGCCCATCAGCCGGTCCATGTCGGCAGCGCTTCGGGTGTCGCCGCACAGCAGCCGATGGCGGCCCAGTAACCAGAGATCGCCCAGGCGGGAGACTGATTGACCGTTTATGTCGGGTACGACGTCTTCGGCAGCATCACTACCGTCCGGGTCGGCTTCACCGGCCTCGTCTAGCACCAGGTCAATCTCCGCCAGGCTGAAGCCGGTCAGCTCGACGTCGAACTCTAGGTCCACCAGTGCCTGAAGTTCGATCGCGAGGATCTCCTTGTCCCAGCCTGCATTGAGCGCGAGCTTGTTGTCGGCGAGGACGTAAGCACGGCGCTCCGCTTCCGAGAGATGGGAAAGCGCCAGGGTTGGCACCTTCGTTCTGCCGAGAAGCTTTGCCGCTTCGACTCTCCCGTGGCCGGCAATGATTTCACCATCGTCGGACACGAGCACCGGGTTGGTGAACCCGAAGCGTTCGATCGAAGCAGCAATCTGCTTGAGCTGCTTTCTCGAATGCGTGCGCGCGTTGCGCGAGTACGGCCGCAGAGATGCAATCTCCCGCTCGACCAGTTGCTGGGCCCCCATGATTCTCCACCCTCCCCGTGAACGAAGTCGTAATACTACACTGAACGCTTGCTTTTGTCAACGGCAGGCGTATGCGTGTGTGCTACTAAGTTGAACGGGGTCGAATGTGAGCTTCGCCAAGCGGCTGCACGAGCTCCGCATCGCCAATCGCCTGTCACTGCAGGACGTGGCCGACCGGATCGGCATCTCGAAGGCGCATGTCTGGAACCTCGAAAAGGGGCTTTCCGACAATCCGTCGATGGAGCTGGTCCTGAAGCTGGCGGAGCTGTTCCGGGTTCGGGTCGCCGATCTTGTCGGCGAGAATCCCGACGCGCCGAATGAGGACCCGGCAATGGTTGCCATGTTCCGCGACCTAAAGAAGTTGGATGAGCGGGACCGTGAAACGATTGCGGCGCTGATGGAGCAGATGAAGCGGCGCCGGGACAAGGCGCCCGATTGAGAATCGACCGGCTCGATCTCGACGGCCTCGGCTCGCCCACGGCTCTCGCGGCGAAGATCCATGAGCTGGAGCCGCAGCTTCCGACCAAGGTGCCGGTCGAGGAGCTTTGCCGGCATCTCGACATCGCGTCGATCGGCGATCTTGAGACCGACGGGTTCGAAGCCGCCATCATCATGGATGAATTCAAGGCCAGCGGTGCGATTCTCGTGGCGAAGGGCAGATCAGATGAGCGGCGACGCTACTCGGTCGCGCATGAACTGGGTCACTTTCTGATTCCGGCACACCGACCATCGAGCACTTCCTCCTTCCAATGCTCACTAGCCGATCTCCATCTCCTCGATCCAAAAGACCGCGACAGGCGAAAGCGCATCGAGGCTGAAGCGAATCGGTTCGCTGCGCACCTGCTGATGCCGCCAGGCGAGGTCAGGGCGCGCATTCGCCAGACGGCCTCCAGCTTGGAAACCATCATCGCGATGGCCCGCGAATTCGGCGTCAGCAAGGAAGCCATGGCACGCGCCTGGGTTGATGCACACCGTGAGCCCGTCGCCGTTGTTCTCGCGCACCGCGGCCGCATTGTTCGCCGTTATCGGAACGAGGACTTTCCTTGGCTGCCTGACTGGAACGGACGGCTTCCGGACGACTGCCTGGCTGCGGAGATGAAACCTCCGCCGGGCGCCTACTCGCCGGTCGAGGAGGTCGAGCCAACCGTCTGGTTATCGGAGCGCGACGTAGAGCGCGTGCTCAGTCTCACCGAGCAGGTGCTTGGTCAGCGCGACGGCTACGCGCTCATCCTCCTCCAGGCTGAGCTCGACGACGACAGCGACATCTAGTCCAGATCATCGGCTGATCGCGTCGCGTTTTCCTTCCCTGCTCGGACACGAGAAATTTGCTGTTCGCCGAACACAGCTTCGCTGTTCCCAAGCTCAAAATTCCCTGTTC
>CAMLKX010000167.1 GCA_946480515.1 uncultured Sphingomonadaceae bacterium
TCCAGGGACTGATGGGCGGCTATTACGCCGCCGCGCAGGGCGAAGACCCGGCGGTCGCCGACGCGATCCGCGATCATTACAAGCCGGTCGGGCAGGGCGATGACGTGCCGACCGCGCCGGTTAGTGTGGCGGTAAGTCTCGCGGATAGGCTGGATACGATCTGCGCTTTTTTCGGCGTCAACCTGAAGCCGACAGGATCGAAGGATCCGTTTGCGCTCCGCCGTGCCGCGATTTCATCGATTGAGCTGATCGTTCGCAATGGTGGGAGGATGAGCCTCACCCAAGCCATAAGAGGAGCGCTGGCCAACCGCGCACGGCAGCTCGTCACCCCGAACTGCCGGGCGGAGAACGAGACACATCGCCTCGACCGCACAACTGACGAGATTCTCGACTTCTTCGCCGATCGTCTCAAGGTCCAGCAGCGCGACGCTGGAGTTCGCCACGACCTGATCGACGCGGTGTTTGCGCTGGGCGGCGAGGACGATTTGGTCCGGCTGCTGGCGCGGGTGAAGGCGTTGCAGCCGTTTGTCGAATCCGTCGAAGGCACCGATCTGCTCATCGCCTATAAGCGGGCCGCGAATATCCTGAAGCGCGAGGAAGGAAGCTGGACGCCTGGCCAAGTCCAGGGTGACGACGCCGATTGGCCGGAGCTGGAATCGGCGCTTGTTCGTGCGCTCGACTCCGCTGAGCCGCAAGCGTCTGATGCCGTCGAAGCGGAGGATTTCACCGGCGCGATGAGCGCGCTCGCGTTCTTGCGTGGACCGATCGACGCCTTCTTCGATCATGTTACCGTCAATGATTCCGATCCGGATGTCCGTGCGCGCCGGCTGAACCTGCTGGCGCGGTTCCGCGATGCGGTGCATCGGGTCGCGGACTTTTCGAAGATCGAGGGCTAGCGTGTCGCGTTAGAGCGGCTGGCGTTCGTCGCGCTGGTCTTTCACGGCAGCGGCGCGGAGCGAATCCCGTTCGCGCCACTCGCGCTCCCGCTCGGCATAGCTGCGCTCAACCTCCTCGCGGCGGCGAACCTCGTCATGGTAACGCGTCCTCCACTTCTTGCCGCCGCCGGCGAACAGGAAGCCGCCGATCAGAAGTCCGAGAATGAAGACCAGCAGAAGGATCACCCACTGGTCCGAGCTGAAGGCGATCATCGGCGCTTCTCCACTGTCATCGATCGCCGGTTACAGCGCTCGAAACGCGAAAAGCGTTCCGCCGTCCACGCTTGAAGAGCGTGGACGGCGGACCCCCCGGAGAGGAATTTTTTAGCCCAGGAAGCTGTCGTTGATCGAACAGGCCGCTGGCCCAAGGATCACAATGAACAACACCGGCAGGATGAACAGGATCAGCGGCACGGTCATGATCGCGGGCAAGCGGGCGGCCTTTTCCTCGGCGCGCATCATGCGCTCGTTGCGGAATTCGGCCGACAGGACGCGCAACGCAGACGCGAGTGGAGTTCCGTATTTTTCCGTCTGGATCATCGTCGTGACCACGCCACGGATCGCGTCCAGATCGACACGCTTCGCCAGGTTTTCGAACGCCTGGCGGCGCTCGTTGAGGAATCCAAGTTCGATCGCGGTCAGGCCGAACTCGTCACCAAGCTGCGGGTAAGCCTTGCCCAATTCCTTGGAGACGCGGTTGAAGGCTGCGTCCACAGTAAGACCGGCTTCGGCGCAGATCACCAGCAGGTCGAGCGCGTCCGGCAGACCCTTGCGGATTGCGTCGCTGCGTTTGTTGACCCGATTTTTGAGCCATACGTCGGGCGCCTTGTAGCTGCCGATCAGTGAGCTCGCGACGGCCATATATTTGCGCAGCGACGACCATTCCGGGAAATAGTCGACGACATAGATCAGCACGACAGAACCAATGCCAAGCACCACCGGCAGAACGAACTTCGCGAAGATGATGAAGAAGGCCAGGTCCTTGGTCCGGATGCCCGCCTGCATCAGCCGATCCTGGGTTTTCTTCAGCTGATCATCCTGGATCATCTTGAAGCTGGCGAGCAGCGTCCGGACGCGGTCCGCGGCCTGGTTGCGGTTGGTCAGCTTCTTGCGCCGATTGGTCGACGCGACGATGCCTGCCTTGAGCTGCTCGCGGCGTTCGTTCAGCGCCTTTACGCGCCGAGCCATCGGGTCGCGCACAGTCGTGGCGGCGTAGATCGCAAGGAGCATTGCGAAGCTGGCGACCGCCGAAAGGATCGTGGCGACCCAGATAACATCGACGCCAAGGAGGGTAGGGCCGGAAGGCTGCATTGTCTTGCCCCGCTAAATCTCGAAGTTGACCATCTTGGCCATGACGAACACACCGATGCTCATCCAGGTCAGTCCGCCGAGACCAGCGACCATGAGCCGCTGATCGGAGAAGAAGCCGCCCATGTAGCTGGGGTTCACAAACCAGACGAGGGTGAAGACGATGAAGGGTAGCGCTCCGACGATCATCGCCGAGGCCTTGGATTCCGAACTCATCGCCTTGATCTTGAGCTTCATCTGGGCGCGCTTGCGAAGCACATCCGCCAGATTGGACAGCGTTTCGGCAAGGTTGCCGCCGGTCTCACGCTGGATCGCCAGCGTGATGCAGAAGAACTGGAACTCGGGAGTCCCAAGCCGGTCCGCGGTCTCCTGAAGGGCGGCTTCCATTGTCCGACCGATCTTCATTCGGTCGGCAACGGCACGAAATTCGACCCCAACCGGCCCCGGAATCTCGCCTGACACAATGCCCAGGGTCTCGGTGATCGGAAGACCTGACCGGAGACCGCGCACCATCAGTTCGATGGCGTCAGGGAAATTGGAGGTGAACTGGTTGACCCGCCGCTTGATCAAAAAACCGATGACCATGTGCGGCAGACCGATTCCGACAAACAGCCCCAGGAATAATCCAAGCAGGATTGGCGCGCCCTTGAACATCGCCAGCAGCATGACGGCCAGCGCAATGCCGAGCGAGGTCGCCGCATAGCGCACCAGAGTAATCGGCTTGCCGGTTTGTTCCAGCCGCTGACGCAGCAAGGCGGGCTTCGGAATGAAGGTCGACGCCCAGCTGTCAGCTGCGCTCTGCTGTCGCGAAAGCAGGCGGCGGATCTGAGCCTGAGCGTGCCCGGCGATGACATCGCCATGCCGCTCCTTGATCAATTCGATCCGGCGCTTGGTGATCTTGCCGACCGACGGTCCGCGGAAGGCGAACAGGATCAGCAGCAGGGCGCCCGACGCTCCGGCGAACAACAGGATGGCAATCATCGACATTTCGACCGACTTTCTTCCATGGTTGAGCGAAGGCGGGTGCCCGCCTCCGTCAGGCCGCCTTCTTGTTCAGCATCGTCTTGATGTTGGTCATCAATGACTTGCCCGCGGCGGCGGTCTTGACCTCCGGACCCGCTCCTTCCTCGGTAGCATGGCTGAGAACCATGCCGAACAAGCTGTTGAACGGCTGAGCCGTCTTGCCGTTGGACACCTCGGCCATCGGCTTGCCGAGCTTGGCGGCCTGGGCGGCCGTCTTCCCATCGTCGCCGATGACGATATCCACGGGGCGCTCGATCGATTGCTCGAAGTCCTTGCGGCTAATCTCCATCGCGCCGCCCGAAGGGACGCGATTCGCCACCACGATCACCTTGGTCTGCGGTGCGTTCGACTTGAGCCAGGCGAGGATCCGGATTGTGTCGCGGGTCGCCGCCAACGTGAGCTCACTGACCACAACGGCGACATGAGCGTCATGCACCATGTGCGGGTGCTGGATCAGCATATGGCGCGGCAGATCGAGCACCGTTGATTCGAAGGCGCTGCGCATTTCTTCCTGAAGCTGGAAGAAGGCCGCGCCGTCGGTGATCAAGGGCTGGTTGATCGGAGCTTCAGCCGAGAGGACCGATAGCCGCTCGTTCGCTCGAACCATGGCGCGCTCAATGAACAGCCCGTCGATCCGGCTCGGGTTCTCGATGGCATCCGTGAGGCCGCGTCCCGGTTCCAGATCCAACGCCAGGGCGCCGGTTCCGAAGTGGACGTCGAGGTCCAGGAGAGCGGTGGAGCGCTGCGCCTTGCTGCCTAGCATCCAGGCGAGGGACGTAGCGAGGGTCGAAGCGCCGACGCCACCACGCACCCCGATCACCGCAGCCATGATGTGCGGCTTTTCGACCTGCGCTTCTCCGCGTGGGCCCGAAATCAGCGCCTGGGCATGTGCGAACGTGTCGCGCAGCTGATCGACCGTGAAAGGCTTGAGCAGATAATCATGGATGCCGCTGGCGACGAGATCGCGATAAAGGCGCACATCATTGACCTGCCCGGCCGCAATCACGATCGTGCCAGGCTCGCAGACCTCCGCGAGGGCATTGATGTCGTTCAGCGGATCTGCGGACTCGCTGAGGTCGACGAACAGGATCGTGGGGCTGGCGCTGACTGACAGCGATTGCACCGCATTGCGCAGCCCACCCTTGTTGACCTTCTCGGGTGCCCAGCCATGTTCGACCGCCACCGGCCGAAGCATATCGGCAGTGGCCTCATCACACACGAAGGCCGTGAAGGGGTCGCGCAGCCCTGCGCGCGCCTGGAACGGAGCGTTCATTCTTAGTCCCTCCTGGTTACTTCGCGTTCGAGAGGTCGCTTGGACT
>CAMLKX010000168.1 GCA_946480515.1 uncultured Sphingomonadaceae bacterium
CGCAGTTGGTCATCTGCTCCAGCTCGCGCAGGTTCTGCCCGTGCGGCACGACACCGCTGTCGGTGCCCATCGCCACCTTGACGCCGGCGGCGATCGCAGCACCAATCAGCGCATGGCTGGCAAGCGTGTTGTTGGCATAATAATCGAGCGGGCGTTCGACCGATTCCGGAACCACGATCGATCCCGCGAAGTGCATGATGGCCCCGACCTGATGATCGTTCAGCACGCCTTCGATGAGCGGCCGGTCGGCGATGTTGCCGAGGACCAACGGCACCCCATCCGGAACCAGGCGGCGGGACCCGTTGGACAGGTCGTCGACCACCACGACGGGCCAGCCCTGATCCACCAGAGCAAGCACGGCATGACTGCCGATGAAGCCCGCGCCGCCGGTAACGAGTACGGTCGGGCGCTGTGAATCGGACGCGGTCGACTTCATCGCAGGACGGCTATCGAAGTGGACCAGCGAAGGCCAGCGGCTTTTTCCGGGCTTGCACCGCGCGGGCGGCAGACTATCAGTCCCGCCGGATCATTCGCACCTTCGGCTTCCAACCACAAAGGGCAGCATGAGCGTTACCGTTTCAAGTGCGTTCGACGCCGGTAACATCCGGCTCGTCGGGATCGAGGGCGACCGCATCGACCTGGAGATCGTCAAGGATCACCAGTCCGATTTCTACCAGTGGTTCTACTTCCGGGTCGCGGGGGCACGCGGACGCGAGCTCACGCTCCGGATCCTTAACGCCGCCGGTGCCGCCTACCCGGATGGGTGGCCGGACTATCGCGCCTGCTATTCAACCGATCGCGAGGAGTGGCTTCGAGCCGATGGCACCAGCTATGCCGACGGGGTCCTGACGATCCGGCTGACACCCGATCAGGATATTGTCTGGATTGCCTACTTCGCGCCCTATTCGATGGAGCGGCACCACGATCTGGTGACCTCAGTCGCGGCAATCGAGGGTGTCCGCTACCGCTCACTCGGCAAGTCCCTCGACGGCCAGGATATCGATTGCCTCACCATCGGCGACGGGCCGCTTAGTGTCTGGCTCTACGCTCGCCAGCACCCCGGCGAGACAATGGCGGAATGGTGGATGGAAGGCGCGCTTGAAAAACTGACGGACCCGGAAGACCCGGTCGCGCGGACATTGCGCAGCGCGTGCACCTTCCATGTCGTTCCGAACATGAATCCTGATGGATCGCGGCGCGGCCACCTGCGCACCAATGCCATTGGAGTGAACCTGAACCGCGAATGGCATGCGCCCTCGGCCGAGCGCAGCCCGGAAGTGCTCTGTGTCCGCAACGCGATGGACGAGAGTGGCGTCGATTTCGCGATGGATGTTCATGGCGACGAGGCGATTCCCGCGAACTTCCTCGCCGGTTTCGAGGGCATTCCTTCGATCACCGATCGCCAGGCGCGGGTGTTTGATCGATTCAGCGATGCGCTGCTTGAGCTATCCCCCGATTTCCAGATGGAGAAGGGCTATGAGATCGCCAAACCGGGAGCGGCCAACATGTCGATGTCGACGGCCCAGCTTGCGGAGCGATTTGGCTGCGTTTCGATGACGCTGGAAATGCCATTCAAGGACAATTTCGACTTGCCCGACCCGGTGCGCGGCTGGTCTCCCCAGCGCAGCATCCACCTTGCGCACGCCTGCCTGGCTGCGCTTCACGCCATCCTGCCCGACCTCAAGAAAGACTGACCTGATGCCGACCCTCGTCCTGCTCCGCCACGGGCAGTCACAATGGAATCTGGAGAATCGCTTCACCGGCTGGTGGGATGTCGACCTGACGGAGCTCGGGATCAACGAGGCGCGCACCGCAGGACGCTTGCTCAAGGAGCGTGGGTTCGAGTTCGATCATTGCTTCACCAGCGTTCAGACGCGCGCGATCCGCACGCTCCACCTGGTGCTCCATGAAATGGATCAGCTGTGGCTCCCGGTGACCAAGCACTGGCACCTCAATGAGCGGCATTATGGCGGGCTGACCGGGCTGAACAAGGCGGAGATGACGGCCAAGGTCGGAGAGGCACAGGTGAAGATCTGGAGACGCTCGTTCGACGTCCCGCCGCCCGCGCTCGAATCCGACAGCCCGTATCAGCTCAATTCCGATCGCCGCTATGCCGGCATTCCGATCCCGACGACCGAGAGCCTCAAAGACACTATCGCCCGGGTCCTGCCCTATTGGGAGGCATCGATCGCTCCGCGGTTGCGCGCTGGCGAGCGGATCATCGTCGCGGCGCACGGTAACTCCCTGCGCGCACTCGAGAAGCATCTCTCGCGCATTGCGGACGATGACATCGTCGGCCTGGAAATTCCGACCGGCCAGCCGATCGTCTATGAACTGAGCGCCGACCTGTCGGTCAACGATCGCTACTATCTGTCGGATCGCTGAGGGGAGCGGCGGTCAGGCGGCGGCGCGCGTCGAATACATCGCGCGGTCGGCCCGGGCCATTGCGGCCTCTGCCGTGTCGCCGCGCTCAAGCGTGGTTACCCCGATCGAGATGCTGAGCGGGATGATTACGCCGTCCTGCGTAAAGGCGCATTTGGCGATTCGCTCGCGCAACCGCTCCGCTGTTTCGGCCGCGTGAGTTTGGTCCGACCGCTCCAGCAGGATCGCAAACTCGTCGCCGCCAATGCGGGCAACAAAGTCACTTTGCCGCACCCCTTCGACCAGCAATTGCGAAACGTGGATCAGCGCCGCGTCGCCAGCGCAATGCCCATGATTGTCGTTGAGCTTCTTCAGGCCATTGAGATCCACGAAGAGCATTGCGCAGGGTTCGTCATACCGATCGATCCGCGCCAGGAGCCGTTCGAGCGAGCGGATAAAGCCGCGCCGGTTCGGCAGCGGCACCAGCGTGTCATGGTGGGCGAGCTGATCGAGTTCGGCGATCCGAGTCTTCAGCCGCGCGACAATCGAGCGCAAACGCTCGATTTCCCTAAGCATTTCAGTCGAATCGGAATCCCTGTTCATCAGACGCAACTTACCCCGTCGGCCGACAATTACCCACATTGTGGATAAATGCCGAATCCTGAATCGGGACAAGGCGTTGCGCTCATCACACAGGGTTCCTAAAGCCAGCGGCTCGCAGGTCTGAGGGGTCAGGAATGAGTGACGCGCCGTCCGTTGGAATCATCATGGGCAGCACCTCCGATTGGGAAACCATGCGGCATTCCGCCGAGACGCTCGACCAGCTGGCGATCCCGTATGAGACGCGCGTCGTTTCCGCCCACCGCACGCCTGAGCGGCTGTATGACTATGCCCGATCGGCGGCCGGACGCGGACTCAAGCTGATCATCGCGGGAGCGGGCGGCGCCGCCCACTTGCCGGGCATGGCGGCATCGATGACCGCGCTTCCGGTGTTCGGCGTGCCCGTCGAGTCCCAGGCGCTCAACGGCGTCGATAGCCTGTTGTCGATCGTCCAGATGCCGGCCGGAATTCCCGTGGGCACTCTCGCGATTGGCCGCGCCGGCGCAGTTAACGCCGCGCTCCTCGCCGCCGCCGTGCTGGCGATCGGCGACAGCGAACTTGCCACACGGCTCGCCGACTTTCGCGCGGCCCAAACGGACTCGGTTCCCGACGCCCCGCAATGATCGTACCGCCAGGATCGACCATCGGCATCGTCGGCGGCGGCCAGCTCGGCCGTATGCTCTCGATGGCCGCGGCGCAGCTCGGCTATCGCTGCCATATTTTTGCGCCCGAGCCGCATCCCTGCGCCACGGATGTCACTGCCTGTTTCACCCGCGGCAGCTATGAAGACTCGGCGGCGCTGCGCCAGTTCGCGGACTCGGTCGCCGTAGTCACCTATGAGTTTGAAAATTTGCCGGCGGCGTCCCTGGCCGCGCTCGGCGCGAAGCTTCGCCCGGGCGTACGCTCGCTGGAGGTTTCTCAGGATCGGGCGGTCGAGAAAAGGTTCGTCGAACAGTGCGGCGGCCGCTTGGCGGAGTGGCGAGCCATCGACGGTTCGGAGGACCTCAAAGCGGCAGTGAATGCAATCGGTGTGCCGCTGCTGCTGAAGAGCCGCCGTGACGGCTATGACGGTAAGGGCCAGGCGCGAGTGCGATCGGCGGGCGAGGCGCGAGCAGCCTGGGATTCGATCGGAAGCGTCCCGGCAGTGGCCGAGGCGCTAGTAAGCTTCGACGCCGAGTTTTCGGTTCTGCTCGCCCGTACCGCCGACGGTCGGATCGCCTTCTGGGACAGTCCGGAGAACCGGCACTCGGACGGCATTCTGCGCACATCGACCGTACCAGCCGGACCCGCGATCCAGCCCCACATCGAATCCGCTCGGACGATCGCCGCCGAGATCGCCAGCAAGCTCGACCATATCGGCGTTCTGACCGTCGAATTCTTTGCCTGTGCAGAGGGACCGATCGTCAACGAGATCGCGCCGCGCGTTCACAACAGTGGCCATTGGACCATCGAAGGCGCGGCGACCTCGCAGTTCGAGCAGCACATCCGCGCTGTCTGCGGCCTCCCGCTGGGTGATCCGGCTCTCGTTAGTCCAGCCGTCACAATGGACAATCTGATCGGCGACGATGTTGACCGCGTCCCTGCGCTAATCGCCGAGAGTGGTGCGCACCTCCATCTCTACGG
>CAMLKX010000169.1 GCA_946480515.1 uncultured Sphingomonadaceae bacterium
AGACAAGGTTCCCGATGGCAAGGTGACCGACTTTCGCCGCGCGGTGAACGCCGAACAGGGAGAGAGCATCGTCTTTTCCTGGATCGAGTGGCCCGATGCGGCGACCTACCGGGCCGCAGAGGAGCAGATGCCGAAGGACGACCGCATGGCGCCTCCGCCTGAGGGTGCCCCGTTCGATGCGAAACGCATGATCTATGGCGGGTTCGCGCCTCTCGTCGACACCAACGGTGAGTTGCTGTGACTCGCAATCGCCACGGCGATTACATCTGGTACGAGCTGATGACTGCCGATCCCGAGGCATCGGCGGACTTCTATTCCAAAGTCGTGGGTTGGACGGTTGAGCGCGGCGAGAGCGGCTATTGGCACTTGAAGGCTGGCGATCAGTTTGTCGGCGGGCTGCTGGCACTCACCGAACAGATGATCGCGGGCGGTGCCCGGCCGGTGTGGCTTGGTTATGTCGGCGTCAACGATGTCGATGATGCCGTGACTTCGATCGAGCATGGCGGCGGCCGTGTCCTGATGCCGGCCACCAACATCCCTCAGGTCGGACGGATCGCGATGGTTGCCGATCCGCAGGGCGCGCCATTTTATGTGATGCGCGGAGAGCCTGACGAAACAAGTACGTCGTTCTCACCCGAGCAGCAGGGCCATTGCTCGTGGAATGAGCTGGCGACTTCCGACCCGGACGCGGCGTTCCATTTCTACACGGCGCGATTCGGGTGGCTGAAGGGGGACTCGATGCCGATGGGGGAGATGGGCGACTATCAGTTCATCACTCATGGGGGCTCGACAATCGGAGCGGTGATGAAGGCCGCGCCGGGCCAGCCGTCCCGGTGGCGCTACTATTTCAATGTGCCCGATGCTTCCGATGCAGCCGATTCGACCAGGGCGAACGGCGGCAAGGTCCTTCACGGGCCGCAAGAGATTCCCGGCGGGCAGCGCATCATCATCGGCTCCGATCCGCAAGGAGCCGAGTTCGCGGTCGTCGGCAGGTAAGGAGGACTAGCAATGAGCAGCGACAAGCTCGTCAACTGTATGTGGTTCGACCACGGAGAGGCGCGAAAGGCAGCCGAGTTCTATGCATCCGTGTTTCCCGACAGTCAGGTCGGGTCCGCCAATGCGGCTGCCGCGGACTATCCCGGCGGCCATGCCGGAAAGGAGCTGACGGTTGAATTCACCGTCCTTGGGCAGCCTTTTGTCGGGCTTAATGGAGGACCGGAATTCAAGGCTAATGAAGCCGTCAGCTTCATGGTCGTGACCGAGGACCAGGACGAAACGAACCGCTACTGGAACGCTATCACCACCAATGGCGGTCAAGAGAGCGCCTGCGGATGGTGCAAGGACAAGTGGGGATTCTCCTGGCAAATCACGCCGCGCCGGCTGCTCGAGCTCATGGCCGATCCTGACCGCGCCAAGGCGAAGCGGGCGATGGAGGCGATGTTGACGATGCGCAAGATCGACATCGCTGCGATCGAGGCGGCAGCTAAAGAGGAGAGCGTGGATGCGTAGGCTGACGGGCGCCTTCTTCCAATCGCTCGATGGCGTCATCCAGGCGCCTGGCGGGCCGGAAGAGGATCCTACCGGCGGGTTCCGCTTTGGCGGCTGGACACAGCCCTTCTGGGACGAGAGCTTAGAAGAGCCGATGGGCAAGTTGCTTAGTGCGGATTTTGACCTGCTCCTGGGCAAGCGCACGTACGACATCTTCGCTGCTTTTTGGCCTTATAATCAGGATGATCCGATCGGGGCGACATTCCAGCGCATCAACAAATATGTGCTGACTCATGTGGAGGAACCGCTCACTTGGGAGAATAGTCACAGCCTTTCCGGGGAAACCGCCAAGGCAGTCGCCGAGCTCAAGGGCGAGGAGGGTCGTGACCTGCTGATCCAGGGCAGCAGCACGATCTACGCTCCTCTCCTGCGCGCTGGTCTAATTGATCGATTGACCGTGATGACCTTTCCGCTGCTCCTCGGCCACGGCAAGCGTATTTTTGACGGCTCGGAAGACCCCGGGGCGTTGAAGCTGGTCGACCATTTTCTTTCATCGAAGGGGGTTTTGTTCGCCACCTACGAGCCTGCCGGCGAGGTGCCGACGGGGACTTTTGCCACCAGGCCACCGAGCGAAGCGGAGTTGGAGCGGCGGGAAAAATGGGCAGAGTGCGAGCCTGCTTTGGCGGCGGAAGCTTGAGACGCCGCTGAATGCCAGCTTCTCTCAACCATACGATCGTCAATGTTCGCGATGCCGAGACTTCCGCAGCTTTTCTTGCGCGAATCCTCGGACTTCCTCCGCCTAAACTGGCCGGGCGGTTCATGGCGGTCGAACTGGCGAATGGAGTGACACTCGACTTCAACAGCAGCTCGCCGCCGATCGCCCGCCAGCATTACGCCTTCGCCGTAGGTGTGGAAGAGTTCGACCCGATCTTTGGGAGGGTTCGCGATAGCGGTGAATATTGGGCCGATCCCGGCCTGACGCGGCCGGGCGAAACCTACGATCGGGACGGCAGCCGAGGCGTCTACTTCAAGGATGCCGACGGACACCTGCTGGAAGTGCTGACGCTGCCGGGCGAGTGACCGCCCACTTCGCTTGACGAGAACCCGCTGACGCGCGATTCCCTCAGCAGGATCCGCCTTGGGGGGCTCTATGGAACTTGCGAAGGATGCGCCGCAATGGCTGGCGCTGGTGCTGATCGCGCTGCTTGTGCTCGCCGCGGTGCAGGATTGTATTCAGCTTCGCATCTCCAATCTCCTCACGGCGGCGATCTTGATCAGCGCAATCGTTGCCGCGGCAGTGGTGGGACCTACTCTCGCGCTCTGGCAAAATCTGGTCGTGTTCGCCGCGCTGCTGGCGGTCGGCACCCTTTTGTTTTCCGCGGGCATGTTTGGCGGCGGCGATATCAAGCTGATCTCCGCGACCGGCATGTGGTTCAATCTCGATGCATCATGGCGGATGCTGCTGATGGTGCTTCTTGCCGGCGGCCTGGTGACCATCCTGATCGTCCTGCTGCGCTTGATCGGCTGGCCGCAAGCGATTCGTGAGAAGGTTGCCGTGCTCCGGCCGAAGGGTGGGATTCCCTATGGCCTCGCGATTGCGATCGGCGCCATCGGCATGGTTCTAATCCAGCGCGGCTGAGATGCGATCCACCGTCGCCGCTCTCCTGCTGGCTTGTGCCGGCCCCGCGGAGGCGGCTGATCGACTGGTCCTGGTCAAGGGTCATTGGGCCGCATTCACGCAGGGTCGAGCCGGAGGCTGTCACGCGGTCGCCCGTCCTGAGCTGCGCGCCCCGAAGGGCAAGCTCCAGCCGTACTTTACGGTCCGGTTCGACCGCTCCGGAACCAAGCGCGGGGAAATCGCCTTGCAGCTTCGCCGTCGAACGCGGCCCGGCTCAAGCATCATTCTGACCGTGGGCGCACAGTCCTTCCAGCTTTTCGCCCGTGAAAGCCTGGCGTGGAGTAGCGGCCCTCTCCAGGAGAGGGCGATCATTGCGGCGATGCGCTCCGCCACCGCGATGCGAGTCTCGGCGCGCGACCTTGCGGGGCGCCGCTTCACCGACCGCTACCTGCTTGCTGGCGCCCCGACCGCGATCGATGCCGCCGCGGCCGAATGCTCCTTGCGCTAGAAATTTCCTTCGTTTCGCATTACATGGCCGCCAATCCATGAGCGCCGATACTGCCCTGATGCCGATCCCCGGACCGGCCGACGCCGTCCCCGTGCCGCGCAATGCCGCAGCGCGAGCGGATGGCCGTGTCGAGCTCGTCGGCCTACCCCGCACCGCCATCCAGGCCGAGCTGGAGCAGGCGGGGCTTGAGCCGCGTCAGGCGAAGCTTCGCGCCAAGCAAATCTGGCACTGGATCTACAATCGCGGCGTGACCGAGTTCGCGGCGATGACCGACATTGCCAAGGCGCAGCAGCCGTGGCTGGCGGAGCACTTCGCCATCTCCCGGCCGGAGGTGGCCGAGGCTCAGGTGTCGACCGATGGCACCCGCAAATGGCTGTTGAAGACGCACGACGGTCATGAGTTCGAGATGGTGTTCATCCCTGATGCTGATCGCGGCACGCTGTGCGTGTCTAGTCAGGTCGGCTGCACCCTCAATTGCCGTTTCTGCCATACCGGCACGATGCAGCTGGTTCGCAATCTCGAACCGCATGAGATCGTCGGCCAGGTCATGCTGGCGCGCGACTCCCTAGGCGAATGGCCGTCGCAGCCCGAAGGACGAATGCTGACCAACATCGTCATGATGGGCATGGGTGAGCCGCTGTACAATTTCGACAATGTGCGTGACGCGCTGAAAATCGTGATGGATGGCGACGGCTTGGGCCTGTCGAAGCGGCGGATCACCCTGTCGACCAGCGGTGTCGTGCCGATGATGGAGCGTTGCGGCGACGAGATCGGAGTCAATCTCGCGGTCTCGCTGCACGCCGTGACAAAGGACATCCGCGACGAGATCGTGCCGCTCAACCGCAAATACGGCATCGACCAGCTGCTGCAGGCCTGCGCTGACTATCCAGGAGCCAACAACGCCCGGCGGATCACGTTCGAATATGTGATGCTGAAGGACAAAAACGACAGTGACTCGGAC
>CAMLKX010000170.1 GCA_946480515.1 uncultured Sphingomonadaceae bacterium
TGAACCGCAGCTTCATCTCGGTGATTGCCGGCGGCTTTGGCGCGGTTGCCAGCGGCGGTGCGGGCACAGCGGCGATCGACCGCCCGTACAAGCGCGGTTCGGCCGAAGATGCGGCGTTCCTGATGCAGCAGGCCGAGCAGGTGATCATCGTTCCCGGCTACGGCATGGCGGTGGCCCAGGCTCAGCATGCGCTGCGCGAGATGTCGGATCAGCTCAAGGACGCCGGGGTCAAGGTCAAGTACGCCATCCACCCGGTCGCTGGACGCATGCCGGGGCATATGAACGTGCTGCTGGCCGAGGCCAGCGTGCGTTATGACGAGGTGTTCGAGCTCGAGGACATCAACAGTGAGTTCGCGCAGACCGACGTCGCGTTCGTGATTGGCGCCAATGACGTCACCAATCCGGCGGCGAAGACCGACAAGACTTCGCCGATCTACGGCATGCCGGTGCTCGACGTTGAAAAGGCCCGCACTGTGCTGTTCGTGAAAAGATCAATGGGCGGAGCGGGTTACGCTGGCGTCGATAATGAGGTATTCTATCGCGACAACACGATGATGCTCCTGGCCGACGCCAAGAAAATGGTCGAGGAGATCGTGAAACACCTCGGCTAGGTCCGCCTGCCGGGAGAGTTCACGAACATTGCGTCTGGGTTCAAGCCCCCAGCCGGTGCCCCCGGTCGGGGGCCGGTGCGGGGAGTGGGGTTGAATGCGCAAACTCGGGATCATCGGTGGGGCGAGTTGGTCGTCCACCGCGATGTATTATGAACAAATCAACCGGGCTGTGGCCCAGCGACTCGGCGCACTGCATAGCGCGCGGCTGCTGATCGAGAGCCTGGATTTCGAAGCGGACTATGCCGTCTTTCACCGGGCAGAGGATTGGGATGGCGCTGACCGGGTGATCGCGGGTGCGGCTGAGCGCCTGGCAGGTGCGGGTGCCGAGGGACTGCTGCTCGCATCCAACACCATGCACAAGAATGCCGAAGCCGCGAAGCAGGCGTCAAATCTTCCCCTGATCGACATCCGCGAGGTCACGGCCAACCGGATCAAGGCAGACGGCAAAACCCGCATCGCGCTGCTCGGGACGCGCTTCACCATGACCGAAGCATGGGCGCGCGGCCCTTACGAGGACCACGGAATCATCATCCAGGAACTCAATGCCGATTGGCGCACTGAGGTCGACCGGATCATTTATGAAGAGCTCGCTGGCGGCCGGGTCGTGCGCGATAGCCAACGCAAGCTCAAGACGCTGATCACCGAGCTGCAGAAGCAAAAGGTGCAGGCGGTGGTGCTCGGCTGTACGGAGTTGGTGCTGGCGGTCGATGCTCGCGCCAATGTGCTTCCGGTCTACGACACGACAGGGATCCATGCCCGGGCGGCCGTCGAATGGATGTTCGGCTCGGACGAGCAGGCGCGGGTGGCGGCTTAATCAGCGGCTTCTCGCAATGACGGAAGGTTGGCCCTAAATCATCCTGGTGACCAAGGCCGATCGTCCCGACCATCCGCGAGCGCAGGAGCGCTTCCACGAGGAAAGCGCCACCTATACGGTTCGCGGTGCGGATAATCCCGATTTGGAAGCCGGAGTCGCGGCAATCCGCAATGTTCACAGGACGTTGCCGGCTCGCCCGGGGGTTTACCGAATGCAGGATTCCCGTGGCGAAGTTCTGTACGTCGGCAAGGCCCGCGCCCTCAAGAGCCGCGTGAACAGCTACACGCAGGGCACCAGACTGCCGAAGCGCTTGCAGCGCATGGTCGCGCAGACCCGCTCAATGACCATCGTAACGACGCGCACGGAAGCCGAAGCGCTGCTGCTTGAGGCGCAACTGATCAAGCGGTTCCGGCCACCCTACAATGTGCTGCTGCGCGACGACAAAAGCTTCCCGTTTATCCTGCTGCGGGAGGATCATGCGTTTCCGCGAGTCCAGAAGCACCGCGGTGCTCGTCGGATCAAGGGCAGCTACTTCGGCCCGTTCGCGAGTGCCGGATCGGTGACTCGAACGCTTAACGCCCTGCAGAAGCTGTTTCTTCTAAGAAGCTGTTCCGACAGCTTTTTTGCCAATAGGTCGAGGCCGTGCCTGCTCTACCAGATCCGCCGCTGCTCTGCTCCGTGCGTCAAACGCATCAGCCAGGAGGACTATGCCGGGCTGGTGGCCGATGCGAAGGCCTTCCTCGCCGGCAAGTCCACCGGCGTTCAGACGCGGCTTGGCAAGGCCATGGCCGAGGCTGCCGAGGCGCAGGATTATGAGCTGGCGGCCGTCTATCGCGATCGGCTGCGCGCGCTGACCTACATTCAGGGTAGCCAGACGGTTCATGCGGATGGTCTCGGCGACGCGGACGTCTACGCGCTGGCAAGTCATGGCGGCGCGGTCTGCATCCAGGGCTTCTACATCCGTGGCGGGCAGAATTGGGGGCACCGGGCCTTCTTCCCGGCGCACACGGTGGAAGTGCCGGGAGAAGAGATACTCTCCAGCCTGCTGATCCAGTTCTACGACGACATGCCGCCCCCGAGGCGGATTCTGATCGACCGTGATCTGCCGGAATCCGAGCTGCTCGAGGAAGCCATGTGCGAGCGGGTGGGCCGCAAGGTGTCGATCGAACGGCCGCAACGCGGCGATCGGCGCCGGCTGGTCGAGCAGGCACGGCGCAATGCCGAAGAAGCGCTTGAACGCCGGATGGCCGAGACAACCACCCAGGGGAAGCTGCTGCGCGATCTGGCCGATACCTTTGAGTTGGCCGAGCCGCCCAAGCGCATCGAGGTTTACGACAACAGCCACATCATGGGAACCAACGCGACGGGCGCGATGGTCGTGGCGGGGCCTGAAGGATTTCGGAAGAACCAGTATCGCAAGTTCAACATCAAGCGGCCCGAAACGGCTCCCGGCGACGATTTCGCGATGATGCGCGAGGTACTCGAACGCCGGTTCGGGCGGTTGGAGAAAGAGGATCCGGATCGCTCAAGCGGCGAATGGCCCGACCTGTTGCTGATCGATGGCGGCAAGGGGCAATTGTCGGCCGTGTGCGAGATCATGGAGAATCAGGGCGTCCATGACATCCCCGTGGTCGGGGTGTCCAAGGGCCCTGACCGGAACGCTGGCCGCGAAATGTTTCATCTGCCCGGCGGACGGGAGATCAGCCTGGCGCCCAACTCGGCGCTACTTTTTTATCTGCAGAGGTTGCGCGATGAGGCGCATCGCTTTGCTATCGGCACGCATCGTCAGAAGCGAGCGAAGAGCCTAACCACGTCCAGTCTGGACGAGGTGCCCGGGATCGGCCCGAGCCGAAAGCGCGCCCTGCTGATGCACTTCGGGACGGCGCGGGCGGTTAAGGGCGCGGCTCTGGAAGACCTCGAACGGGCCCCGGGGATCAGCAAGGCGACGGCTAGGCACCTGTACGATTTCTTTCATCCCGGCGGTCGCTAGCGAATGCATCTAGAGACCGCGGCGATCATCTGCGCACTTCTGCCTCATGGCGAGCATGGGGGAGTGGTGCGGGTGCTGACGCCTCAACATGGGCTGCAGCCGGTCTATGTCCGCGGTGCGCGGGGGCGGCGGATGCGTCCGGTTCTGATCCCCGGCAACCTGGTCCGCGCGGAAATCAGCCGGCGATCGGACACACAGCTTTCGCATGCTACCATTGAACTGACGCAAAGTCGCGCGATCCTCCTCTCCGAACCGCTGGCTGCTTCCGCGATGGAATGGGCGTGCGCGCTGGTGGCCACTGTGTTGCCGGAGGAGCAGCCTTACCCGGCGCTCTACGCGGGCCTGTCTGGTTTGCTGGATGCCATCGAAGCCGCGCCCTCCGCGAGCGGGTGGGGAGCGGGGCTGGTGCGGTTCGAGCTGCTGCTTCTGGCGGAGATGGGGTTTGGGCTCGATCTTGATCGATGTGCAGTCACCGGCGACCCGAGGGAGCTCGTCGCGGTCAGTCCCATGAGCGGCCGCGCGGTCAGTGCAGGCGCGGCCGAGCCCTACAGCGGCCGATTGCTTGCGCTGCCCGAGTTCCTGACTAGCGGCGCTCAGGCGAGCTTACCCGACGTGGTCGCCGGGCTTGATCTGACTGGCCATTTCCTGATCCGGGACGTCATGTCCGATCGTGGAGCAAGAGTTCTGGAGGCTCGTCAGCGGCTCACCGAGCGGCTGCGGCGTGCGGCAAGCCACTGGACCGCTGATTGTGCGTGAACGGAGTCTGTCCTAGCGTTCGGCAATGGCTCGGAAAAATGCCTCAAATGCAATCGCGAAACTGTTTCCCTACGTGGCCACCACCCGGGGGATCACTGTCAGGGTGGCAGTGAGCTTTCTCGCCGAGCAGTCTGATCCGCGCGCGAGCCGCTGGTTCTGGAGCTATCATATCCGCATTGAGAACGGGAGCGAAACGGCAGTCCAACTTCTGACCCGGCAGTGGCACATCACCGACGGCAGAGGGGCTGTGCACGACGTTCATGGGGAAGGGGTGGTCGGCCAGACCCCCAGCATCCCGTCGCGCGGAAGCTTTGATTATGTTTCAGGGTGCCCGCTGGGAACCGCGACCGGAAGCATGGCTGGAACTTACCGGATGATCGATGAGACCGGG
>CAMLKX010000171.1 GCA_946480515.1 uncultured Sphingomonadaceae bacterium
ACGCTTAGCGGGTCCGGTCATCCGGGACGCATGTCGTTGTTGACCGCGTTCGCATTCTCGATGCTGGGTTCTGCAGTCGTGCTGCTGGCATACGCCGGCAGGCGCACCACGATCGTGCTCGCTCACATCTTGGCGATAGGAGCAGGAGCGACTGCGCTGCTGGCAATCGCCGGATATGCGTTCGGGGCGCAGGCATTTTGGGGGATCGGCCGATACACCGCTATAGCCGTTCATACCGCTGCAGGTCTTCTCGTTGCGGCCGCCGCGACCCTGATGACCCGGGCTGAGCAAGGATGGTTCGAGCCATTTGTGGATTCGCCGGCTGCCCGCTCATTGTTGACCCGTCTGCTCCCGTTCTCACTTCTTTTGCCGGTCGCCCTTGGGACGATCATCATGTTCGGAGCGGGCATTGGCATTTACAATGCGCCGTATGGTTTCGCTCTCTTCATTCCCTCCATCGCTATCGGTCTGATCCTCCTGTCTCTTTGGGTGGCGCGGAATCAGCGCGAAAGTGAGCTCACGCAGCGGCGCCATGAGCGGCATCTCGAGTTGTTGGTCGCAGAGTTGAATCATCGAGTGAAAAACACGCTGTCGATCGTTCAGAGCTTTGCACACCAAAGTCTCTCCGACGCGAGCTCGACCAGGGATGCGGCACTCGCCTTCGAAGGTCGGCTCACCGCATTAGCTGGCGCACATCGGCTCCTTACTGAGGAGATGTGGGAGCCGGTGAGTCTGTTTGAGCTCATCGCCAATGGTCTGCGTCCGCACGACCCCACCGGATCGCGCTTCCGGGTGAGTGGCCCTAACCTGCCGGTGAGTCCCAAGACGGCAGTGACCTTCGCGATGACGCTACATGAGCTTGCTACCAATTCCACCAAATATGGTGCGCTCGGCTCCGATGCCGGTTACGTGCGCGTGAGTTGGACGAACGGAGGCACTCAGTTCGCGTTTGTCTGGCAGGAGTGCGACGGCCCTGACTGCTTTCCTCCGGCAAAGACAAGTTTCGGAATGAGAATGCTTCGGCGCGCGCTGCCTGCTGAGCTGAATGGAGTCGCCAAGATTGAGTTTGCGCCCACTGGCCTGATTTACGAGGTTGAAGCGCCGGCCAAGGAGCCGCTCTAGCTGCACCGGCGACCATAGCTCTGCGTTCCCGAAGAAAAGCGCGGGTGCTTCGAGCTCCCAGCGAGCATACTCGAAGCTGTTTCGCTGTCAGCGAGACACTATGCTTGCTGTTTCCCGCAAGACGCGCCGCGCGTCGGCGATCGAGCGATAGCTCTGGAGAACACCGGCATCCATCGCCGTGAAACCAAGCCGCGCCACTAAGCGCTCATCCTGCCATATCTCGCACTGCGAGCCCGGGTGCTGAGCCTTGACCTGGGCGATCGCACCTTCGTCACTGGGGGCAGAAATCCGTTGGGTCCCATGCAAATGGCCGCTCCCGTCGAGGTGGTAATATCGATATTCGTTGGAGGGCATAAGAGTGCTCCCAATAACAGCGGGAGCTTTCCAGTTACTCTCATGCACGGCCGAGCTGTGGGCGGGGAGCAGTGCTGAAGTCACTATACGCGCGAAGTCCGGGTTTGCCTAATGTCGCTCCGCTCACGGCGGAAAATCGATGTCGCCAAGTTCGATTCCGGCCGATGTGCGCACCGTCGCTAAGTTCCTACACGGCCGATGATGCGGGCGAGGGGGTATGTCCTCAGTCAGGACAGTTATGGTGCATCATTGTAAATCAGAGAGGTCATTGCTAAGCATGTTATTGCTACTAGTCGCAATCAGACGGTTCTCGGTGCTTTGCGGCTCCTTTTCCTTCTCTCGCCTCTCCTAGCCACTGGGGGCCGATTGGCGGTCCACCGCAGAAGGAAATATCAAATGGCCACCGGAACTGTGAAATTCTTCAACATCGACAAAGGCTACGGCTTCATCCAGCCCGAGGACGGAAGCAGCGATGCCTTCGTGCACATCAGTGCTGTCGAGGCCGCTGGTATGACGACGTTGGACCGCGAGCAGCGTGTCACCTACGATCTGGAAAATGATCGCCGTGGGCGCGCGAGTGCCGTGAACCTGAAGAACGCCTGATCAGCTTCATCCCCGCTCCGCGGACGTCGTGGAGCGGGCCTTCTCCTCCAGCAGGAGGGATATCATTTCGACATTAGAGTTCTACAATGAACGTGCCGCCGCCTGCCGGGCAGAAGCGGAGAGCAGTAATCTGCTTAATGTTCGCGAGCGTTGCCTGAGCGCGGCTTTGGCTTGGGAAAGCATGGCCGATCGCCTTCGTCGGACCCAAACCTATCGGGTCGAGGATGCCGCCCGCAAAGTGGCTGAAGGCAGGCAAAGCTGAGCCGAGCCATGCAGCTCACGTTCAGTGAACGTGAAGCTCATGACCTCTGTGCCAACTGCCGGTTCGCTGTGGTTGGCCGGCTAACGTCACCGCGATTCAAGGATTTGCGCAGGAGCGAATGCTCCACCGCGCGGCATTCATTCTGAACCCCTCGCGCGGGTGGAGCGGCCTCTGCCACGGTGCCTTCCATCCTTCCCTCCACGAGAGCTCCTTCCGGGTCGGCTGTCCGGGACCCGGCCCGGCCTCCGATCTGCAGTCGGAGAAGGTGACTGGCGATCATGGTCCGTTGCTCGGGTCCTGCCACCTCGCGCCTCGCGGAAATCGATATCGACGGGCTCGATCAGGACAGCCTCCTCGCCGCCGTTTGCTTCTGCCGTCCGAGCGACCGCAGTAAGGAATTTGCCGGCGATCGCGCGCGGGATCTGGAAGCGTGTTTCGTTCGCCGCGAGCCGGATCGCGCCGATTTCGTTTCGGGTGATGTGGCCGCGCCGGCAGAGGAGCGGCAGAATCCAGCGCGGGTCGGCATGCTGCCTCCGGCCGACGTCCATGCGAAACCAGACCGTATCCTCGAAGCCTGGGCGGTGCCGTTCTTGCTGAGCGGTCCGCCGCGCCTCGGGTGAGTTCTCGATCAGTTCCTCGGGTTCGGGCAGCTGAGCGCGATGTGCCCGCACCAAAGCTGCGGCGATGTCCTCCGGCGATCGCTCTGCAAGCAGGCGCTTGGCGACCGCGTGATCTTCCGCGTTATACTCGCCGGGGGCGAGCAGCGCGGCCAGTAGCCGTTCGCGATCGCGGACGCGGATTGCTTCGCCCGTTGGCGCGTCAATCCACTCCGCCCGGATCTTGGCGCCGCGCAGCATGGACTCGACCCGTTTCCGGCGTGGGTAGGGGACGATCAGCACGGCCGTGCCCTTCCTGCCGGCGCGTCCAGTCCGTCCCGAGCGATGTTGCAGCGTCTCTGCGTCGCGGGGGATCTCAACGTGGACGACCAGGCTGAGGGTCGGCAGGTCAATTCCTCGGGCCGCCACGTCAGTCGCCACGCACACCCTCGCACGACCGTCGCGCAGAGCCTGCAGGGCATGGTTGCGCTCCGACTGCGAATGCTCGCCCGATAACGCCACTACGCCAAAGCCGCGCTCCTGCAGGGTCGCGTGCAGGTGACGGACATTGTCGCGGGTCGCGCAGAACAGAATCGCAGTCTCTGCTTCGTGGAAGCGCAGCAAGTTCACCACTGCGTTCTCGATGTCCGATGGCGAGACTGCCACCGCCTGATAGGCAATGTCGCCGTGGCCACGGTCCTCGCCAACCGTCGAGATGCGCAGTGCATCACGCTGGTAGCGTTTCGCGAGCTGGACGATCGGGCGCGGCATTGTGGCGGAGAAGAGCAGTGTTCGCCGTGTCTCGGGCGTGGCGTCGAGAATTTCCTCCAGATCGTCCCGGAAACCCATATCGAGCATCTCGTCGGCCTCGTCGAGCACGGCCACCCTCAGTTCGGACAGGTCCAGGGAACCACGCTCAAGATGATCGCGGAGCCTACCCGGAGTGCCGACAACGATATGGGCGCCGGCATGAAGTGCGCGGCGTTCCTTCACCGCGTCCATGCCGCCAACGCAGGTGACGATCCGCGCGCCCGTCTGGGCGTACAGCCAGATGAGCTCCCTGCTGACCTGCAGAGCCAGCTCGCGGGTCGGGGCGATGACCAGCGCCATTGGCCGTGACGATGCCGCTAAGGCTCCGAGGGTCAGCAAGTCGGAAATCATCGCCAAACCGAAGGCCACCGTCTTGCCGGAGCCTGTCTGGGCGGAAACGACGAGGTCCCGCCCGGCGGCGTCGGCATCAAGGACCGCGGCCTGAACAGGGGTGGCCTCAACATAGCCTCGTTGTGTCAGTGCGGCACTGACAACGGGCGAAAGATTTGAAAATATCATATTGCTCACATCAGGATGCCGCATTGGGCGGAGGAGTTCACATGCCAGAGTAGTTCGGTGGCGGCCTAGCCGTTCGAGCAGCACGCTGGAAGGTATACCCGCTTAGCGAACGCTGACGTCGACGGTTTCGCTGTCCACATAGAGATCCGGAACGCGTTTGGCTTCCATGATTTGCGAGCAGAGTTCCTCACTGCTGTTTCGGCCACGGCCATTTCAGCTTCCTCCCGGGAGCGCACGGTGCGGCTCGGCCAGGTCATGTTGCCTCGAACAGGTG
>CAMLKX010000172.1 GCA_946480515.1 uncultured Sphingomonadaceae bacterium
TCGAGTTCAATCGGCGGCCCGCAATTCCCGATCTGGACCAGCTCCCACGGATATTGCGGCTCCATCAGGATCTCGCCGCCGTCCCAATGGTCGAGGCGGTCAGACGTGCACAGGAACAGGTTTTGCCCATCCTGGCGGCCGATCGCGAGATGCGTGCCGCCGATCTTGCGCGGGAACAGCGCCAAGCCTTTATTGCGGCTGGCCGAGCCGGTCATCGGCACCAGATCAATGCTGCGGAAATCCCGTGTTCGAAGCAGCTCCGACTGACTTACGCGGCCGGAAAACGCGGTGTAGGTGCCGATATATTCGCGGCTTCCGTCATCATGCGTGAACATGGTCAGGCGGAGATCCTCGAGGCCATTTCGCTGCGCCTGGGTGATGGGAAACAGCACGGTGCCTGACAAGGTGCTGTCAGGATTGCGGAACAGCCTGACCGGTCCGATGAGGCAGCGGTCCTCGTCCGCGTCGGGCGCGTCCGCGGCGGTTGCGAACGGCGGTTCGGGGGCAAGGATCAGTTCGCCCTTGGTGGTGATCAGCCCCTCGCGGAAAGCAACCGAGCTGATATGCCCTTCGCCCACGGCCCGCAGTGATACGAGAATCCGCATGGCCGACTTGTCGAGACCGCTCTGGTCTGGGTGAGGGACCACGCTGGGGTTGGTGAGCGCCGCGGCAGCATAGCTATACTCATGGCAGAAATAGGCGCCGATCAGCTGACGCCGCTCATCGTCGATGTCGGGCAGCTCTACATTGACCTGAGCCATGATCTGGTCGAACCGGCGCATGAACACGCGCTGGGTCTGCCAATGGCGCGCTTCGAAATCCCGGAGAACGATACCGAGTTGCTCTCGCATCTCGGCCTCATCCATGTTCATGACCGCGCGGATCAGTCGCTCGGCGCGTCCTGGTCGCCCGGCATCCGGCATGGTGCTCAGGTGGAACGGACGGACGACAACTCGCGTGGGGTCGGCGGTCAGCCGAAGAGGGTGATCAACTGTCTTGAGCATGCCTTCCCGATCCCGGACGGCCGCTTCCTTCAGACTCAAGCGGCGTCGAGAGCTTCTTTAACGGGCCTGTGATTCAAGGAAAGCCCGGAGATGGTCACGCTGGCCAGTTGCAGCGCGAGGATCGACTCCGCTCCCTGATTACGGTTCACTCCGGTCGGCATCAGGCCGTCGAAGCAGCCGCCATCTTCCCTTGTTGCAAGGGGAATGCCGCTGTCGTTGTCGCCGAAGAACCAGCCGTAGGCACTCAGCGCCGAGTTCATCCACCGTTCGTCGCCAGTGGCGCGGTACGCCGCCACGCAGGCGTCCACCGTCGCATGAACGTCGACCGGCTGCTGATCGAAGGGCAGGGGAGAACTGTAGCTTCGCCCGAAGCTGTCGTTGCCGACGGGTCGGAACACGCCCTTTGAGCTGGTCTGCATGCCCATCAGCCAATCGAGCGTCGCAACTCCGCGGTCGAGCATTTCGGCCCGTTCGAGCAGCATTCCGCACCGGATCAGCGCTTCCGGCAGCCGCGCATTGTCGTAGGACAGGGTCGGCTCGAACCAGTGCCAGTTTTCGCGCGCGTGCTGCTCGAGCGATCGCGTGAGATGATCACCAACCCGTTCGAGCAGAGCCAGCGCCTGCGGGCGGCACGCCTTGATCTCGTGGATTTCGCTCGCGCCCAGTGCGGCGAATGCAAGCGCGCGGTCCCATTGGAAGCCATCGGCGATGGAAGCCGAACGGCCATAGAGCTCCAGCGCCCAATCGCGCAGCGCACGGGTTGGCGCTTGCGCCGCTGCGCATCCCAAGGCCCAGAGCGCACGGCCGTTGCTGTCCTCGGAGCCCTCGTCTTCGAGCCAGCGGCGATCATAGGACATGAAGTTGCGGAACCGGCCAGCGTCTTCGTTCCACGCGTCTTGCATGAATGCTGCGTATGTCGTCGCGAGCTGCACCAGTTGCGGATCAAATCCATCGGCACCGAGCTGGCATGTCAGGATCAGAGCGCGCGCATTATCATCGATGCAGTAGCCGTGTGCCCGGTTCGGAACGGAATAGATCGCGTGCTGGATCATTCCCGTTGAGTCGGTCATCCGCACGACGGCATCGCGCTTCAGCATGGAAGCCGATGCGGAGCGATCGGTGCGCTTCATTCCTTGCCATGAACCCGTGGCAATCGACTGCAGCGCCGACACAGACCGTTCAGCTGCCCGCGGCCACAGCATGGCGCGGCCACGCTCATAGGCGCGGGCGGCGATGGTCAGACGCTGGGAGTCATTGCTGAGCAGACCGCCTACCGCTTTGGCCAGCGCGGCCGAATCGCGTGGCGGAACCAGCACGCCATGATCGTCCGAGAGAATCTCGGTTGCATGAACGTAAGGGGTGGCGACGACCGGTTTGCCAATGGCGACCGCGTAGGCAAGAGTTCCAGACGTGACTTGCCGCAGGTTGAGATAGGGGGTGACGTAGACATCCGCGGCCTGCAGCCAATCGAGCAATTCCTCCTCTTCAAGGAACGCGTCGATGAAGCGGACATGGTCGCCGACACCGAGGTCCTGGGCGAGATTGAGCAGCGCTTCGCGATGGGCCTCACCCTCGATGCGGACCAGGTTGGGATGGGTGCTGCCAAGGACGATGTAGCAGGCGTCGGGTTGCTCGGCGACGATGGCAGGCATCGCCTCGATCATGTGACGAATGCCCTTATCGGGAGCAAGCAAGCCAAAGGTCATGATGACCTTGCGGCCGGCCAGGCCGAAGCTGGCCTTGACCTCCGAAGTTGGGAGGAACGGCCGGTCCGGCACCCCGTGCGGATTCACGGTGATCCGGGTCGGTTCCACTCCGAAGCTACGGACCAGGATTTCACGTCCACGTTCGGCCATGACCTCGAACCGGGAACAGCGGGCGATCAGGCGTTCCAGTACAAGGCGCTCAGCGTCGGACGGCTGCTCAGTGACGGTATGAAGGGTGGCGAGGACTGGCAGCGTCGAACGTTCAAGCAAGGCCAGGATATGACTACCTGCTTCGCCGCCGAAGATTCCAAATTCGTGCTGGAGCCAGATGGCCTCGGCCCCACTGGACTCAATGAGGCCGGCCGCTTCGCGGTAAGAAGCCGGATCTTCGGCATCAATCAGATGGACTTCGGAAGGGTAGGCGACCCCGGTGTGGTCATCCATCGCATAATGGTCGACTCGAAGATCAGGAAAGCGGGCGCGAAGGGCATCCGCGACATGGCTGGTGAATGATGCCAGACCGCAGCGGCGGGGCAGGGCGTTGCCGATCAGAGCGACGTGACGGAGTTCGGAGGGGCGTTGCTGCGCTGCAGCATTCGCTGACGACAAACGAACTAGTGTATCTACACCCTGCGTCATAACCTATGTTAACCCCTTCAGACCGTTATGCCTTCTTTCCCCTTTCAACGTGCCGACTTGTCGGTCGGTTTCATTGCACCGCACAATCTAAAAGCGGTTCTGAGGATTTCAACGGCGGTTCGGCTGAAGTGCGCGGAGAAAGTGCCGAACCGAAGCCGGCATGAAAAAGGCCCTCCTGCAGCGCAGAAGGGCCTTGTTCTTCGGCACGGGTGTGCGACGACTATTCGTCGTCGTTACCCGTAAGAAATGCCGGGGCGAACTTGGGTTCGGGACCATCGTCCTGACCCTGATTGTTGCCGCCCTCGCGCCGCTGACCACGTTCACCACGATCCCGACGGGGGCCGCGGTCGCCACGATCCCGACGTGGCCCACGGTCACCCCGATCGCCGCGGTCACCGCGGTCTCCGCGATCACTGCGCTCGCCACGCGGTTCACGCGGGGGACGAGTGTCTTCCAGCTCCGCGCCGGTTTCCTGATCGACGACCCGCATCGACAGGCGGACTTTGCCGCGCTGGTCGACCTCAAGCAGCTTGACCTTGACCTCCTGGCCTTCGGACAGAACGTCGCGGACATTCTCGACCCGCTCATTCTTGATCTCCGAGACGTGCACCAGGCCGTCCTTGCCGGGCATGAATGTCACGAACGCACCGAAATCGACGATGTTCGCGACCTTGCCGGTGTAGATCGTTCCGACCTCCGGCTCGGCAACAATGCCGATGATCCAGTTGCGGGCGGCTTCGATCTTCGCGAGGTCAGACGAGGCGATCTTGATGGTGCCATCGTCATCGATGTCGACCTTGGCCCCGGTCTCGGCGACGATCTCGCGGATCACCTTGCCGCCGGTTCCGATGACTTCACGGATCTTGTCCTTGGGAATGGACATGGTTTCGATGCGCGGCGCGTGCGCCGACAGCTCGCCACGGGTCTCGCCCAGGGCCTTCGCCATTTCGCCGAGGATGTGCGCGCGGCCGTCCTGCGCCTGAGCGAGGGCGGTGCGCATGATCTCCTCGGTGATCCCGGCGACCTTGATATCCATCTGCAGTGCCGTGACGCCATTGCTGGTGCCTGCCACCTTGAAGTCCATGTCGCCGAGGTGATCCTCATCGCCGAGGATGTCGCTGATCACCGCGAACTCCTCGCCTTCCAGGATCAGGCCCA
>CAMLKX010000173.1 GCA_946480515.1 uncultured Sphingomonadaceae bacterium
AATGGCAATCAGCCGCCCGTAAGGGTCCTCGACTCCGGCGTCGATCAGCCAGTCGATCGCGGACGAGGCGTTCAGCAGCGTCTCCGCAGTGGTGAATGTCTTCGATACGATGACCACCAGAGTGGTCGCCGGATCAAGTTTCTCCACCGCCTCGTCGAGCGCTTGCCCATCGATGTTCGACAGCACCTCGACTTGGTAGCGCCGCTCCGACCGACCGAGCGCGTCGATCAGCAGCTTTGGCCCGAGCGCAGAGCCGCCGATCCCGATGTGAAGCACTCCGGTCACATCGCCAAAGGCTCCGGCCTCGATGGCATCGACCAGGGCACGCGTTCGCTCACGGCGGTCGGCGGCAAGCGCCACCGAATCCGACGCACCCAGCCCCCGCTCGGCCGTATGCTCCGCGGCGCGTCCTTCGGTGACATTGACGATGCTTCCGTCGAACAGCCGATCGCGCGCCTCTTCGAACCCGCTCGCCTCCGCAAGCTCAGCGAAGTGCCAGGACAGCTCCGCGTTCAGGTGAGTTTTGGCGAAGTCGAAGTGAAGGTTGGCGACATCGAAGCTGAGCCGCGACATGCGATCGGGCTCCTTCGTGAACAGCTCGGCGATGGAAGTACGGGGGACTGCGGCGATTCTGCTCCAGATCGCGTCACGAGGGTCACTGGTCATGGGCAGGCTCATAGTCGGGACAGCAGCAATTGCCATCCCCGCTTGACCTTCCGCCCAGCCACCGGAAGAACCGCAGCGATGATCGATGATCCCTCGCCCAGCGATACAACAAGGGTCAAACAGGCGGGGATCGGCTCCACCATTCGCGCACTCCTGCTAATCGGCATGATCGCATGGGCGCTGCGAAGCTTCGTCCTCGCGCCGTTCAGCATCCCGTCCGGATCGATGCTGCCACAGCTGCTGATCGGGGATTATTTGTTCGCGGCGAAGTGGCCGTACGGCTATTCGCGACACAGCTTCCCGTTCGGAACCTTCTCCTACTCTGGCCGGGCCTTGGGGGGCTTGCCCGAGCGCGGTGATATTGTCGTGTTCCGCCATCCCAAGGGTGAGATCGACCTGATCAAGCGCGTCATCGGGCTCCCCGGCGACCGGGTGGCAATGAGCGGAGGAACACTGATCCTCAACGGACGACCGCTGGTACGCGAGGCAATGAGCCCGTGGGCGATGCCCCTCACTCCGAACAGCCCATGCCGGGTCAGCCCGGGGGCGACGGCACGAGTCATTCCTAACGTCGATGGGCGCGCCTGCGTTTATCCGGCGTACCGCGAAAGGCTTCCCGGCGGACGGAGCTATGTCGTGATCGATCAGGTCGACAATCCTACCTTCGACGATTTTGGACCCTTTACCGTGCCTGCAGGGAAGGTGTTCCTGATGGGCGACAACCGCGACGATAGTCTCGATAGCCGTTTCCCGTCGGAGCTCGGCGGAGTTGGCCCAGTTCCAGTGGACAATCTGATTGGGCGAGCTTCGGTCGTCTTTTGGTCGACGGATGGCAGCGCGGAGTGGCTCAAGCCCTGGACCTGGCTGACCGCCGCGAGGCCGGAGCGCATCGGCAAGTTGCTGAACCCGTGAGTGACATCGCCGCCTGGGTCGAGCAGCAGTTTCAGCATCGACCACGCGATGCCCGCTTGTTCGAACGCGCGCTCAGCCATTCGAGCGCCGGGCCGGAAAGCTATGAGCGGTTGGAATTCCTCGGAGATCGGGTGCTTGGGCTGGTTGTGGCACGCTGGCTTTACGAGCGCTTCCCCAAGGAACCCGAAGGCCAGATGTCGCGACGCTATAACGCACTGGTTGCGCGAGAGACCTGTGCCGAGATCGGCCGCGGGCTGGGGATCGATCGTCTGGTGAAGCTTGGCAAGCAGGCGCGCGAAGATGGCGCGGCGATGAGCGACAATGTGATTGGTGACGTGGTTGAGTCCCTTCTCGGGGCGCTGTTGATCGACGCTGGTCTAGAGCCGTGCGAGCGCTTCATCCGCTCGGCTTGGGCGCCCTATCTCGATCAGCAGAAGAAGGCGCCTCAGCACCCCAAATCCGCGCTTCAGGAACTGGCAGCGGCGCGTGGCCTGGCAGCCCCGGGCTATGATCTGGTGGCCCGGACTGGTGCTCATCATGCACCGGTTTTCCGAGTGAAAGTTTCAGTCCGCGCTGCCGGTGAGGCGGAAGCGGAGGGCGCCAGCAAGCAGGAGGCGGAGACTGCCGCCGCCGCCGCATTGCTCAAGCAACTGCAAAGCGGACAGAAACGGAGCCGCTGAACTTGTCGAAGCGCTGGGCTTCCTGCAGAGGCCGCCAATGACATCAGAGAACAATGCTCCCGCAGACTCGGCCGAGCGCTGCGGCTTTGTCGCGGTGATCGGCGCTCCCAACGCCGGCAAGTCGACGCTGGTCAATGCGCTGGTCGGCCAGAAGGTGGCGATCGTCAGCGCGAAGGCGCAGACCACCCGCGCCCGGCTGATGGGGATCGCGCTGGCCGATACGGCACAGATCCTGCTGGTCGACACGCCCGGGATCTTCGCCCCTCGCCGGCGGCTCGATCGGGCGATGGTCGCCGCGGCGTGGAGCGGGGCCGAGGATGCGGATCTGGTCCTGCTGGTGATCGATGCCGCCGCTCGAATGGGCGAGAGGGTCGAACCCATCCTAAATGCGCTGGAGGGACGCTCGCAGCCGCTGATGATCGTTCTCAACAAGGTCGACATCGCGGCGAAGGAGGATTTGATCGTTTTTGCCGCCAAGCTGTCAGAGCGGCTTCAGCCACAACGCATCTTCATGGTCAGCGCGACGACCGGCGACGGGGTCGCGGACGTCAAGCAGGCCTTGGCCGAGGCGATGCCGCCGGGACCGTGGCACTACCCGTCCGATCAGGTTTCCGACGCCACGGATCGAATGGTCGCGGCCGAGCTGACGCGCGAGCAGCTGTACAATCAGCTTCACGCCGAGCTGCCCTATGCCGCGGCGGTCGAAATCGAACAGTGGGAGGACCGCAAGGACGGAAGCACCGCCATTCACCAGCAGATCCTGATCGAGCGCGACAGCCAGAAGGCGATCATCATCGGCAAGGGCGGGTCACGGCTCAAGGAGATCGGCCAGCGCGCACGCGAAGCCATCGCCGAGCATCTCGGCCGCAAGGTGCACCTGTTCCTCCACGTCAAGGTCAACCCGCGCTGGGACGAGGACCGTTCCCTGTATCGCGACATCGGCCTCGAGTGGACCGACTAGGGCGCGACGGCCAGCACCTCGTCCACCCAGGCCGGAACCAGTTCCGATGCTGGGCCCATCCTGCTCTCGTCGAACAAGACGCTGCCGAGGCTCGGATCGAGGTTGATCTCGATCGTCCGCGCACCGCAGTAACGCGCCGTCTGGACGAACCCCGCGGCCGGATAGACCGCGCCCGATGTCCCGATCGACACGAACAGGTCCGCGCGTTGCAAGGCTGAATCGATCTGGTCCATGCCGTAGGGCATCTCGCCGAACCAGACGATATCGGGACGCACCAGCCCGGTTGTGCGGCATGATGGGCAGGAGGCTTCAACACCCATCGGGCCGCGCCAGCCGAAGCGCTCGTCACAGGCTAGGCACCAGCCTTTCCTCACTTCGCCATGCATGTGCAGCAGCCGCCTGGCGCCGGCGCGCTCATGGAGGTCATCGAGATTCTGGGTGACGATCAGCAGCTCGCCCGGCCACTCGCGGTCAAGGCGGGCGAGCGCCAGGTGAGCGGCATTGGGCGCGGCCTGCTCGACGCTGGCGCGGCGGAGATCGTAGAATTCATGCACCAGCACCGGGTCACGCGCGAAAGCTTCCGGAGTGGCAACATCCTCGACCCGATGCCCTTCCCACAGTCCATCGGAGCCGCGGAAGGTCGCCAGGCCGCTCTCGGCGGAGATGCCGGCGCCGGTCAGAATAACGATGTTGCGGATGTCGGTCATGCCGCTGATCTACGCGGCATCGCCAACGTCCGCAAAAGGTAGCATCGACCAATCGAACGTCAGCACAGGTGGGGCATCCGAGTCGAAGACCTTGTTCCTGGCGAGATCGTGAAGTCCGGCAAAGCAGGTGTTCGCGGTTAGCCCTCCACTTGTTCCTCCACGCGCAAAATCCACCATCAAAAAAACGGCCGGCGCGAACGCCGGCCGCAGGGGAGAAAAAACTTCTGTTGGAGATCAGCGATCCTGACCAAACCGGTACTTCAATTTGGCGCCGAAAGTACGGGGTTCACCGTAGAGAGTGGACCAGACCAGCAACTGCCCTTCGCTGTAAACGTTCGAGTTGCTGACCCGGTAGAGCTTGTCGAGCAGGTTATTTCCAAACAGCGTAAGATCGAACCCGGTGCGGCCGACGTCCCGCCAGGTGATCGAACCGTTGAGCAAGCCGTGCGCCTCGAGCATCGATCCCGGCTCATTGCCGACCGGAGAGGTCTCCTGGTCGCTCACGTGGGCGTAGCTGAGGTACAGGGACAGCTCGCCGAGGTTTTCCGGGATCGGGACAT
>CAMLKX010000174.1 GCA_946480515.1 uncultured Sphingomonadaceae bacterium
TGACGCCAGGCTCGGATAATCACTCCAGAAGGCGGCGCGAGTAGAAGATTGGCTGGCACTCAATTCTATTTTAGGAATTCGGAGATATTGCCTACCTTCCGGCTGAACCATTAGGCTCCAGGACGATTTAGGTCCTCTCCTGTATTGAGGCCTCTGGAGTTAGCGAGTGGAGGCGATGTGAAGGTCGTAATTCTGGCGGGCGGCTATGGAACCCGGCTGAGCGAAGAGACTACCGTCATACCCAAGCCGCTGGTCGAGATCGGCGGCGAGCCGATTCTGTGGCACATCATGAAGCATTATGCGCATCACGGGCTCAATGAGTTCGTGATCTGCTGCGGCTACAAGGGCCATCTGCTCAAGCGCTACTTTCTCGACTATTTCGAGCGCAAGTCCGACCTCACCATCGATCTCGCGACCGGCCGATGCGAGATCGCCAAGACCCGGACTGCCGAGAATTGGAAGGTAACGCTGGTCGACACCGGGCTCAACACACTGACCGGGGGGCGGATCACGCGGGTCGCGGACTATCTCGGCAATGAGAGCTTCTGCCTCACCTATAGCGACGGCGTGAGCGATGTCGATATCGGAGAACTGATCGCCTTCCACCGCCGCGAACAGGCGCTCGCCACCGTGACTGCGGTGCAGCTGCCGGGCCGGTTCGGCGCGCTTGAGATCGCCTTGACGGAGCCGCGGGTGTCCGGGTTCAGGGAGAAATCTCACAGTGACGGCGCGGTGATCAACGGCGGCTTCTTCGTGCTTGAGCCCGGAGTGCTCGACCTGATCGACGGCGACGACACGGTGTTCGAGCAGGAGCCGCTGCAGCGCCTGGTGGCCGCTAGCCAGCTCGCGGTCTACCATCATACGGGCTACTGGCAGAACATGGATACCCTGCGCGACAAGGCGGTGCTGCAGGAGCAGTGGGACAGCGGGTCGCCGCCGTGGCGGACCTGGGACCGCTCGCAGCCTGCCAAAGCCGCTGCGCGCGCCTGACTGGTTAACTGCCGATAGACGCGGGGAGTGGGACAGCGTTCGCCGCGCTCAGCCGTTGATCGACGGCTTCGCGGATTCCTGGCGCGTCGGAGAATTTCCGTGCGAAGAAGGCGCCTGACGCGAATACCGCGGGCAGTCCTTCGATGGTCATGAGGCGCGGGTGTGCGCCGCCGCCGCCCCAATCGGTGTAGCGGCGATTGTCCCGCTGGATCGTGACGTCGGCGCGATTGGCGAGAACTGTCGCGTAATAGGCCTCTTCCGGCAGCGGACGCATGCGCAGGAAGCGCCGGAGCTTGAGGTCCTGCCGAGAGGGGCTCAGCAGGATTTGGGCGACCTTGCGGTTCCCGGTAACCCAGCCCTCCCCGCAGAAGCAGCCAAATTCCGGTGTGAACGGGTGCAACCCACGGACTGGGGGGCGGTAGGTCACCCGGCCGAGGCGCGGCTGAGGCTTCCAACGGATCGTCGGCAGCCACAGTTGCGCGGACAGATACCAGCGCCGCTTCAGCTCACGGTTTCCGGCGCTCTGGAAATGATCGAGGCCCGGATTGGGCTCGCCGATCAGTCTGGCGCGAGCAGCGGTTCCGTCGGTCACTGGCCGGACATCGATGAAGGCGTCGCAGTCGGTGCTGGCGAGTTCCTCTCGGACCTTATCGGCGGCCATGACCGGATAGTCGGCGGCGCTCAGCAGGAAGAACCAGTCCGGGTCCTGATCACGATAAAGCAGCGCCAGCGCGTCGAGCACCGCCTGAACGGTCGTCCACTTGCCCCAGCCGGTGCGCCGGTGGGGGCGGACGAACCGCACGTTCGGGGGGAAGGTACCGACATCCTGCGCGGCCAGCGAGAAGTTATGATGGATTGCGATCGGCGGATTGTCATATTGCTGGTTGAGGGCCGCGACCAGCCGGCGCAGCTTGCCATCACCCTCGTGGGACAGGATCAGGAACCCGATAGTCGGCGCGCTCATCGCTTCTGGCTATCCTGCGCGCCCAAGCCGCGCAATTGTCCGGAAGTTCAAAGGCGGCAGCCGTCTCGGATCCGGACAGTCTAGCGGAACGGCGGCTCGTCGAAGCTGCGCAGCTTGCGCGAATGGAGCGCGTCGCCCTCGCGCTTGAGGATGTTGAGCGCTTCGATGCCGATCCGCAGATGCTGGCTGATCGCCCGCTCGTAGAAGGCATTGGCCTGCCCGGGCAGCTTGAGTTCACCGTGGAGGGGCTTGTCCGATACGCACAGCAGCGTCCCGTACGGGACTCGGAACCGATAGCCCTGCGCGGCGACGGTTGCCGATTCCATATCGATTGCAACCGCTCGGCTTTGATTGAACCGCAGCGCGGATTGCGTGAACCGCAATTCCCAATTGCGGTCGTCGGTCGTCACGACCGTGCCAGTACGGAGCCGTTTCTTGACGCTGTCCTCATCCTCGCCGGTGACCGTCACCGCCGCCTGGAACATCGCGGTCTGCACCTCGGCGATGGCAGGGATGGGAATCTCAACCGGCAGCACATCGTCGAGCAGGTGATCGTCGCGCAGGTAGGCGTGGGCCAGCCCATAGTCGCCGATCGTCTGGCTTCGCCGCAGGCCACCGCAATGGCCGATCGACGGGCCGACGCCGATGTTGACCAGCGTGATTCCGCCGCCCTGTTCACCGGTCAGATGGTAGGCCGGCATCTGATGGCGGCGCCAGCTACCGGCAGCCACCTCCGCCTCGACATTCTCCAGCGAACCCCGATCATAGGTCGCGCCGGGAACCGAGAGCGCCTGCCACGGCGATGATCGAGATCGCAACGCATCGGCCGCGAACCGAACGAATTCATCGACATAGCGGACATAGTTGGTGAACAGGATAAACCGCTGGAAGTGCTCGGGCGAAGTGCCGGTATAATGTCGCAGCCGAGCGAGGCTGAAGTCGGTGCGCGGGGCATCGAAAAGGGCGAGCGGTCGCACATCCTCCACGGGCGACACCCACAGTCCGTCCGGCAGCTCATCACCGATGTGGACGAGATCGGTTCCCGGAAACCACCGTCCCAACTCCGCGCTGCTCACATCATCGAGCCGCAGATCGTCGCTTGAGTCGAGCACATAAGGGAAGGGGATTTCACTGTCGGAGCGGCCGACGCTGATCTCGACGCCATAGTCACGGATGAGATGCTCAAGCTGGATGGTCAGATAGTCGCGGTAGAGTTCCGGTCGAGCCACGCTGGTGGCGTAAATCCCCGGCTGATTGAGCCGCGCGAAGGCGCGCGGGGTCGGGACCGGTGGGTTCTTCGGATCATAGACGACACGCAGTTCGGGATAGGCGAAGCTTCCCTCCGCCCGGCTGACCGGATCGGGCCTGGTGCCGTCGCGGCAGTAGGCCGCCAATGCGGTTCGCAGGTTGGCGACGGATTCGTCATAGATGGCGCAGAGCTGGTCGATGATGGCCGCAACGCCGGTCATCGCGACACTGTGCCTGTGATGATGATCGAACGCCAGCGGGTCTCCGCAACGGAACAGCGCATACGAAAAGGGCGGCCCCTGCGGACCGCCCTTAGCAAGTTGATCGAGATAAAGGCGTTTAGCGCTTGGAGAACTGGAAGCTGCGGCGAGCCTTGGCCCGGCCGTACTTCTTGCGCTCAACGGCGCGCGAGTCGCGGGTCAGGAAACCGGCCCGCTTGACCGCGGTCCGAAGCACCGGCTCATAGCGGCTCAGCGCCTGGGCGATCCCATGCTTGACTGCCCCAGCCTGACCGGACAGGCCACCACCCTTGACGGTGCACACCACGTCATATTGATCGCGGCGCTCGGCGACGTCGAATGGCTGATTGATGACCAGGCGCAGCGTCGGACGTGCAAAATAGGTCGACTGATCGCGGCCGTTGACGGTGATCTTGCCGGTGCCTGGAACGAGCCACACCCGCGCCACGGCGTCCTTGCGGCGACCTGTCGCGTAGGCCCGGCCATGCTTGTCGAGTTGCTGCTCGCGCAGCGGAACTTCCGGCAGTGCCTGGGTGCTCGGCACCCCGGACTCAGCGGGAGCAGCCTGCGCCGCCTGATCGGTCAGCGAGGCGAGATCGGAAAGGGACTGGCGATTGTCGGACATTATGCGCCCACCTTGTTCTTGCGGTTCATCGCAGCGACGTCGAGCGGCTGCGGGTCCTGGCCGCCGTGCGGATGCTCGGTGCCGTTGTAGAGATGAAGGGCGCGCATCTGGTCCCGGCCAAGCGGTCCGCGCGGGATCATCCGTTCGACGGCTTTCTCCAGCACTCGCTCGGGGAAGCGCCCCTCAAGTACCTTGCCCGCGGTGATCTCTTTGAGCCCCCCCGGATAGCCGGTGTGCTTGTAATAGGTCTTCTGCGCCAGCTTGCGGCCGGTGAAGCGGACCTTGTCGGCGTTGATGACCACGACATGGTCACCGCAATCGATGTGCGGCGTGAAGCTCGGCTTGTGCTTGCCACGCAGGATGTTGGCCATGATTGTCGCGACTCGGCCAACG
>CAMLKX010000175.1 GCA_946480515.1 uncultured Sphingomonadaceae bacterium
CACCGAGTAGCCAAACTCATCGGTGAGCAGGTCGTACAGCTCGTCATGACCATAGCCCATCGGCGCCAACACATGTTCTGGAACGCATTCGAACAGGATCGCTGGCCGCGAGCGTTCGATCAGGGATCGGGCGCCCCGCAATGCGAACAGCTCGCCCCCTTCAATGTCCATTTTGATGAAGTCGATCGGGGGCCCGTCCAGCAGCACATCATCGAGCCGGACAGCACGAACGCGGTAGGATCGACCGGCGCGTTGAGGCTCGTTTGCCCGGCGCACCCGGCTGTAGCCCGGCTGCCGGCTATCGTCCTCGAATACGACTTCGCTCGGCTTGTCCGATACGGCGACATCAAACACCTCGGCCTCCGGAAAGCGCCGCTTAAGCCACTGGCTCTTCTGAGGCGAGGCCTCGAACGCATAATGCCGGGCATTGGGAGCGACTCGGATCATCGTGTCGAGGAACGAGCCAATGTGCGCGCCGACGTCCACCCCGCGGGAATTGTTCTTGAGCAGCATCCTGAGCACGGCCGGCACATGGCGGCCCTCTTCATGCATTTCACGAAGCTCAGGGTGGCGGCGTCTATGGAACCATCCCATTCTCCACCGCAACTCCTCCCCAAGCCAGCGCGCTGGAGTTCTGATGAGCAGCGACTTCAAGTGGAGCATCGACGCCAAACCGGGACCATCCTGTCCAACCATGAAGGTCATCTAGGGATAAGGACCGGCACCTTTGGAGGCAACCCGAGCCGCGAACATCGACACGAAGCCGTCCCATTCAAGGACGATCCGGTGAAGGCAGCGTTGCCAGAAAGCCGGATGGTGGATGCCCGACGTGGATTCGAACCACGATTGACGGAGTCAGAGTCCGTAGTCTTACCATTAGACGATCGGGCAATGCGGCGCCGGCGAGATAGAAAGCGCCCGGCGGGCTGTCAACGCCACCGCTGCCCGCCCGGCTTGCTCCTGCGCCAAGATTCCGGTTTAATCGCAGCAAGTCAGCTGAGGCAGAGGCCCAGCCCAGGATAGAGAACGGGCGTTGTTCATGGCGCAGAGTGTCGCCAAAATTCGCGTCCCAGACGCAGGGGACGCCATCCTGGACCGGTCGGCGCCACGGATAACGCACTCTCGCACCTACGGCGCGATCGACCTGGGCACGAATAATTGTCGTCTGCTCATCGCGCGGCCTGACAATCGTGGTTTTACGGTGGTTGACGCATTCTCCCGGATCGTACGGCTAGGGGAGGGGCTCTCACAGAGCGGCCGGCTGTCGACTGACGCAATGGACCGGGCGGTGTCCGCGCTCGGGGTTTGCGCCGACAAGCTCCGGCGCCGCAAGGTCTCGCTGGTGCGCTCCGTCGCGACTGAAGCCTGCCGCCGCGCCGCCAATGGCCGGGAGTTCATCGAGCGGGTCCGGCGGGAGACCGGAATCCTGCTCGACGTCATCTCTCCCAAAGAAGAGGCGCAGCTGGCGGTGCTCGGTTGCCATACGTTGATCGAACCGGGCGACGGCCCGGCGTTGATCTTCGACATCGGCGGCGGCTCGACCGAGCTGGTGTTGATTGAGCCAGGTGATGGACATCCAAGGATCCGCTGCTGGTGGAGCGCTCCGTGGGGTGTGGTATCGCTGACGGAAAGCGAGGGTACCGCGGCCATCGATGGGCCGGACCGGGCGGCCGCCTATGGTCGGATGCGCGAGCGGGCACGGCGGTCGATCGCGCAATTTGCGGAGTTGCTCCCGAAAAATGTGACGGGTCACCGGCTCATGGGTACCAGCGGCACGGTTACGACGCTGGCGAGCGTCTATCTTGCGCTGCCAAGCTATGATCGCCGGCAAGTCGACGGGCTGCATATTCCGATTGCGGCAATGCGGGAGGTAAGCAGCCGCATCGCGGAGCTGGATTATGCGGCGCGATCCGAGGTTCCCTGCATCGGCACCGAGCGTGCTGATCTGGTCGTTGCGGGCTGTGCGATCCTTGAGGCAATTCTCGAGATCTGGCCCGCCGAGCAGCTGGGGATCGCTGACCGGGGGATTCGCGAGGGAATCCTGCGCTCGCTGATGTCCCGCGCGCGCGTTCGCCTGTGAAGCGGGTGCGAACCGCCAAGGGGCGGAAGGTCAGCTCTACCCGTTGGCTCGAGCGGCAGCTGAATGACCCTTACGTCCGCCGCGCCAAGGCGGAGGGCTATCGTAGCCGAGCGGCCTACAAGCTCATCGAGCTCGATGAGAAGTTCGGCCTGCTTAAAGGGTTGTCGAACGTGGTCGATCTTGGGATCGCCCCGGGCGGATGGAGTCAGGTCGTGCGAAAGCGCGCCCCGAAGGCGAAGGTTGCCGGGATCGATCTGCTGCCGACCGATCCGATCGACGGGGTGGCGATCCTGCAGATGGACTTCATGGACGAACAGGCCCCCGGCCTGCTGAGGGAGGCGCTCGGCGGCGAGGCGGATCTTGTGTTGTCGGACATGGCGGCCAACACGGTCGGCCATCCTCAGACCGATCATCTGCGGACCATGGCGCTGGTCGAGGCGGGCCTGGAGTTCGCCGTTGAGGTGCTCAGGCCCGGCGGGGCCTACATCGCCAAGGTTCTTGCGGGGGGTGCCGACAACAGCCTGGTGTCGGAAATGAAACGGCACTTTGCGAATGTGAAGCATGCCAAGCCGCCGGCGAGCCGGAAGGATTCAAGCGAATGGTACGTCGTTGCTCAGGGCTTCAAGGGCCGGTCCCCAGGTGCCGAGCGCTAGTCTCCGCGGGTCAGGAACGCCAGCGCAACGCTTTCAAACTCGGCCTTGCGCTCGATCATCGCCCAGTGTCCGCAATTCGGGAAGACATGTAGCTCGCAGTTGGGGATGAAGCGCATCGGCAGAAGCGCTCCGTCCAGCGGATTGACCCGGTCGTCGCGGCCCCAGGTGACCAGGGTAGGGGCCTGAATTCGGGTGAGATGCGCGAAGCCCTCGATTGCCTGTGGCCCACGATTGGCCTTGGCAATCCCCTCGATGCCTGCGCGCGTATACATCGCCTTGCTGGTGGCCATCACCACCGGGTCAAGCGCGGTTTTGTAGCGCATCTCGATCAGTTCTTCCGTCAGGACCCCAGGGTCGAACACCATAGACTGCATCCAGGTGACGAGCTTCTCGCGGGTGGGATCCTCGACGAATTCCACCAGGCGCAGAATGCCCTCTGCGGGGAAGGGCGAGAACAAGGTGTTCGCGAAACCGCCGATCGTGACGAAGCGGCCGATCCGATCCGGATATTCAGCAGCGAACTTGGTTGCGACAATCGCGCCATAGCTGTTGCCGACGATGTGAGCGCGCTCGATCCCCAGGCCATCGAGAAAGCGCAGCACGCCTTGAACGCCGCCCAGTACCGGGTGACCCGCGACAGGAGCACTTTTGCCGTAGCCAGGTAGATCAAGGACAAGCGTCCGGAACTGCTCAGCGAAGACCGGGAGATTCGCGCCGAAGTTCGACCAGCCCGACACGCCTGGACCGGAGCCATGCAGCAGCAACAGCGGAACTCCGGCTCCATCACCTGCTTCGTGATAATGCAGTGCGCCTTGAGCGTGATCCAGCCTGCGGCTCGTTCCCTCAAAGTCCATCCGCGCCTCTCCTGTCGAATTTCGGCTTATGTCTTTGCTCGCCCTATTCGCTCAGGGCGCAAGGTCAATGGCATTGCGGCTTCCGGCGGGAATAGGTGCGGAGGCCGCTTAAATTTCGTGCTACGCCGGGCCGCACCACTGCAGCGACCATCCGAACTTCCCTGGGCTGTGTCGAGCGCGGTATTCTGACCGCTTGAGCGGGAGTCAGGTTCATGAGTTGGTTTATCGGTCGCACAGAGGCGATGACGAATCCGGAAGGGGCACGGCGGAAGGTGCTGGAAAAGCTGAGAGGGCTGGCTGAGATCGACGAGGCCGAGCGGCTGGTCGTGCCGATCCTGATCGACGCTCTCCTGATGGTCGAGTCCTATCGGGGTGCTCGGCACCAGATCAGCTTCCTGCCGGAACTCACGCGAAGCGTGGACGAGCTTCTGCGGGAAATCACGATCGTCGAGAAGACCAAGGAGTGGGCCGCGTCCTAGGCAGCGGAGGGATTAGCCCTCATCGGTCTTGCGGGCATCCGCGATCGCCTCCTTGAGAACCTCATAGCCGACCGCGCCATTGAAGACTCGGTCGCCGACCACGAACAGCGGCGTTCCCGTCGCTCCCAGCGAGCTGGCGAGTTGAAAGTTGCGGCGAAGCTCAGCCTCGAACTCGGGTTGCGGTGCGCTCACCGGAGCGATCCCGGTTGCAGTGGAGGCGGCCGCAATCGTTTGGGTCGAGGGGCGTCCAGCCGCATAAAGCGCATCGTGGAACCTGTTGAACTTGCCAGCTTTCGAGGCCGCGAGCGAGGTGCGGGCGGCAACAACGCTGTCAGGACCCAGGATCGGCAACTCGCGAAACACCACTCGCAGACCC
>CAMLKX010000176.1 GCA_946480515.1 uncultured Sphingomonadaceae bacterium
TTGATCTCCTGGGCACGATCAACCTTGCAAGCACAGACTTTCTACTCTGAAGCCGTCCCAAGACTTTTGATTAAAGGGCCAAAGCGGCGCCGTTGCCAGCGGACTTTCGCCGGGCCCCGCAGGGCTACCGCGTAGAAAAGGGATGCTGCAGGCCGATACAAGCTCAGGGCGAATGTCTGCCTCGGGTCGAAAGCGGACACTCACCCGTCAGCTGGGCAGGACGTCCGAGTTGCGTGCAAACCTTAGGTGCTGGACCGCCCGACCCCGTCTATCATAGACTGTCGAAGCTCGGGCGGGGAGGTGTCATGGGTTTCAATTCCTCAATCGCAGGTGTCGCGACGGCAATGATGCTCATCGCGGCCACTGAGCCGACGCGGATCCAGCCGTCGGGCAATTGGCATCTCGATTACGCCGAGCAAAGTTGCCGGCTGATGCGAACCTTTGGCGAGGGCCAGACCAAGACCGTCCTCCTCATGGAAAGTTCGGCTCCAGAGCGTTTGACAATGGTCGTTATAGGCAGGCCGCTCAAGAACTACGCCGAAGAAGTCGACGCAAGATTTCTCCCAGTTGGCAGCAAGACGTTCAAAGGTTGGTCAGACCTGAAGTCTACAAACGGTGACCCGGCGATCCTGTGGTCGCAGGTATATTTATTGCCCGAGGCGCTGATCGAGAAGCTGGAAAAGACGCAAGCTGAATCGCGGGAGGACGACCGGCCGCCACCTATCGACTTGGCCGAGAGAGCCAGGCTGCGGTTGGAACGTCAGCAGTTCGTCAACAAGGTGTTGGCGCTGGAGATTCAAACGCGGCGCAAAAATCCGGTCATTCTCGAGACCGGCCCGATGGGGAAGCCCATTAGAATGCTCGACAAGTGCAGCAGGGATTCGTTGAAGGACTGGGGCATCGACCCGGATGTGGAAGATAGAATCGTGCGCCCCCCGTGGGCACCCAATACGGTGCGTTGGTTCAGCACCGATGACTATCCCAGGAACATGCTTGAACGCGGCAAGGAGGCGATGGTCAGCGTCCGCTTGCTTGTGGACGCCTCCGGCGCAGTCACTAGCTGCACCAGCCTGAGCCAATTCAAGGAGCCGGAGTTCAATCAGATCACGTGCGCCAACTACATGAAAAAAGCGCGGTTCGCTCCGGCGGAACTCGCCGACGGAACCAAGGTCCCGAGTTACGTCACCCAGCGCGTCCGGTTCATCATGGAACGCTAGCCACGGGGAGCGTACGGTCGCAATGGGTGGAAAGCGGACATCCGTTCTTCGTCATTCCCGCGAAAGCGGGAACCCAGCTAAGAACAGCCATGCCCAGCGATTTCGGTCCAGTCGTCTACATTCTGGCATCGCAGCGCAACGGCACCCTTTATGTCGGGGTAACCTCCAACCTGCTCAGCCGTATTCACAATCACCGCGAAGGTCTGCTGCCAGGGTTCACCCGCGAGCATGGCGTGAAACTGCTGGTCTGGTTCGAACAACACTCAACGATGGACGCGGCCATCACGCGCGAGAAACGGATCAAGAAATGGAATCGGTCGTGGAAGCTCGACCTGATTGAGCGGGAGAACCCGGAGTGGCGTGATCTCGCTCAGGAATTCGGCTTTCCGCCGCTCTAAGTTGATCATCGGCTGGGTCCCCGCTTTCGCGGGGATGACGAGCCGGATGAGCGGCAGGCCGCAATGGGTGGAAAGCGGACAGCAGCTGGAAAGCCTCGAGTTTAATTGAAAGGGAATTCTACCGGGCCCGCTCTGCGGACGTCATGCCTCGGCGGGTTCCGGCGGATGGAGGCGTAGCCGAGTCATCCGGCGATCGTCGGACTCGACCACCTCGATCCGCCAGCCGGAGTCATGCTCCACCGACTCTCCCGGCGCGAGGATGCGGCCGGCGAGCAGGAAGGCGAGACCGCCGAGCGTGTCCACCTCATCGGAGCACAGCCGCGGATCAACAGTCTCCGCGAGCTCGTCGAGTTCGACCCGCGCCTCGGCCTCCCACATGTCGTCGCCGAGCGGGAGCAGCTTGTGCTCGTTCTCCTCATCATGCTCGTCTTCAATGTCGCCGACGATCTCCTCTACGACATCTTCGATGGTCACGAGACCCTCGGTGCCGCCAAACTCATCGACGACGATCGCCAGATGAACCCGCTCGTTGCGCATGCGGGCGAGCAGGTCGAGCATTCCCATCGACTCGGGGACGAACAGCGGCGTGCGCATCAGTTCACGAATGTCGCCGACTTGGCGTTCGTCGAGCCGAGCGCGGTACACGTCCTTGACGTGGATCATGCCCAGGATGTCATCGAGGCTCTCGCCATAAACCGGGAGCCGGCTATGGCCTGCGTCGACGAACGCCGTCTCCAACTGTTCAAAGCTCAGCGTTGCGGGAGCGGCGAGGATGTCTCCACGCGTGACGGCGATTTCCCCTGCGGTGCGGTCGCCGAAATGCAGCAGATTGCGCAGCATCTGCCGCTCCATCGGCGACAGATCGCCGGGCTCGGGCGGAGACTCATCGGCCTCGTCGATTGCCTCCTCGATCTGATTGCGCAGGCTGGTGTCCGCCTCATCGCCGAAGATCAGCGCGCGCATTCCGCGCCACAATCTGGAACCTGGGTCGGGATTGCTGGCCATCAGCCTGCCACCACATAGGGATCGGCAATCCCAAGCCGCGCCAATGCCCGCACCTCCCGTGCCTCCATTTCCGCTGCGTCGGCCTCCGTCTCATGGTCGTAGCCGAGCAGATGAAGCATTCCGTGGACCAGCAGGTGACTGGCGTGGGTCTCCACCGCCACGGCCTTCTCGGCCGCCTCCGCCTCGCACACGCCGCGGGCGAGAATGATGTCGCCGAGCATCAGCTCCGGTCCGTCCGGCTGCTCCAGCTCATCAGCATCGGCCATCGGGAATGAGAGGACATTGGTCGGCTTGTCCTTGCCGCGCCATTGCAGGTTCAGCGCGTGGACCTCTGCGTTGCCCGCGAGCCGAACGCTGATTTCGACATTGCGCGGGCCTCCGCCAAGCTGGGGAAAGGCGCTTTCGGCAATCGCCGAGCGGGTGGCATGTTCCGCCAGCCGCGCCCAGTCGGTCCTACTGTCCCACTCCGGGTCGGCGTCGATTGCAATCTCAAGCATCATCTATCGTCCGGGACCCTCATAAGCCTCGACGATCTTCCCGACCAGTGGGTGGCGAACAACGTCCGCCGCCGAGAAGCGGACCGTGGCGATGCGGCTGATGTCCTCCAGCTTGGCCACCGCATCGGCAAGTCCCGACTTGGTCGGATCGGGCAGGTCGACCTGATTGGGATCACCGCAGATGACCATCCGGCTGCGCATGCCGAAGCGGGTCAGGAACATCTTCATCTGCAGCGGCGTGGTGTTCTGCGCCTCGTCGAGGATGATGAAGGCGTCGTTGAGTGTCCGGCCGCGCATGAATGCCAGCGGCGCGATCTCGATCTCCCCGCTCGCGATCCGCCTTTCAACCTGCTCGGTCGGAAGCATGTCATAGAGCGCGTCGTAGAGCGGCCGAAGATAGGGATCGACCTTCTCCTTCATGTCGCCGGGGAGGAAGCCGAGCCGCTCGCCGGCTTCGACCGCCGGCCGCGACAGGATCAGCCGGTCGACACTTCCGCCGATCAGCTGTGACACGGCCTGCGCGACTGCGAGATAGGTCTTGCCGGTGCCTGCCGGACCAAGCGCGAAGATGAGGTCGTCGCGCGCCAGCGCCTCCATATACACCGTCTGAGTGGTCGACCGGGGGACAATCGTCTTCTTGCGTGTGCGGATCATGACCCGGGGCGGGGATGCGACCTCCTCGGCGATGATTCCATCCAGCCGCCGCTGGTCGGCCATGCCAATGACCGATTCGACCGTGGCCGCATCGATGTCCTGCCCTTGATCGAGACGATTGTAGAGACCCATCAGCACGTCTCGAGCGCGAGCGGCGGAGTCCGGGTCTCCCTCGATCAGCACCCGGTTGCCGCGGGCGGCGACATGCACCCCGAGCCGGTCCTCGAGCATCACCAGGTGGCGATCATAGTCGCCGAACAGCGGACCGAGCAGATAGGGCTGATCAAACTCCAGTTCGAGCCGGGCGCGGTCATCGAGCGGCGCGGGATCACGCTTGGGCATCAGGCGGTCTCAGCGATCGTGGCGGTGACTGGCATTGCCCTGTTGAACTCCATTCCCCTGAATTGGCTGCAGGATAGGGCGGCGGCGGTACCGCGCAAGTAGGGGCATGTGCCGGGCTTCTTGCCTCTCTCGGCCCCTCTTGCGACCACGCCTCGATCAATGCACGAGCGGCTCATGCATTCACTTTCGGAAACTCCAACCAACAGGGCCGAGGCTCCAACGATCATTCGAGCGCATCGGCGCCAGTGGCTGATCGCTGCGTCGGATCAAATTCCGGGCATCCCCGAGA
>CAMLKX010000177.1 GCA_946480515.1 uncultured Sphingomonadaceae bacterium
TTCTCCTTGGCATCGAAGGAGTCGGTGCCGCCCTCGTAGTAGGCGCTGGCGTCACCCATGTTTTCGCCGGCCGTGATCCCGATGCCGGCGAGCAGCGGATAGGTCCTGACCAGCTCGCGAACGCTTGCCCGCATGTAGGCGATGGTGGTCGGGTTATCCATCGCGTCGGTGATGCCATATTTGCCGAAGGTGCCGTAGGTGAATACATTCCAGGTGAAGAGGTAGACCTCGATGCCACGCTGATTGGCCATTTCCATGATCTCGCGCCAGAAGGCGATCTTCTGGCCGATCGTCATCTTCCTGACGATTTCGTGATTTTCGATGAACCGGGGCTCGTCCTGCTTGGTACCATGCGGGTCGATGATGGCGGGGCCGAGCGGTTCGACACTGCGCCACACATCGTTGAGAGCCACATCGGGATATTCCGGTACCTTCACCATCGACGGGAAGGGGTGGGTGTTCCACAGGGTCAGGACGTTGTAACGGCACCGCGCCATTTCATCGAGATAGTCGGCCCAGAACTCGCGGCTCCACACTTCCGGGGTGTTCGCGCGGGCGCTGTCGCCACCGTCGCCATAGCTGGGTGTGCGCAGGTCAAGCGGAATGTTGAACTTGATCCCACGCTGCCTGATGAAAGGTTTCCGGACGGAGGGATCGCCCAACATCCGCGAAAGGGCCTCGCCCTTTGTGCGCAGCGCTTCGGCTACGTCCAGCCCGCCATACATCGCTCCAGTCTCATCGCCAGCGATGATCAAGATCGAGTCCCGCGATCCTTCAAAGCGGTAGGCCTGCTCCCCCAAAGCCGGATCGATCCGGTGAATGACCTTCGGCTCCGGGCCGGAAAGAGCTGCGATTTCCTGCCTCGCGAAGGCGAACGGGGTATCAGCGTACCGGACGCGAGCGCGCGCAATTCCCGCAAAGGGCATGAGAGCACCCGCGGCGAGTATTTCGCGGCGGTCCAGCAGGAACCCGCTTCTCTCGTCTTTCACCACACGCATCCACTACCCTCCCTCGACGGCTGCCACATGTTGGCCCGGGGGCGCTGTCGAGACGAGCGCGGTTTTGTCCATGCCGGGGAGCCCGCTGATGCGGGCCTTCTTACACGAACACAAGCGAATCAAAGCTGTCGAGGTGGGGCAGGGTGACGATCGTGCGTCCGCCGCTGTGCACCGCGGCCAACGGCATGCGCAACGCGCGCGACTCCACCGCACGATATCGGCCGCGCAAACCGATGCGGATTGCGCCGGTTCGGGCAGGATCCGCATAGCCGCGCTGTGCCTGGCCCGACAGATTGATGAGATGAAGCAGTTTGCGGTTGCTGGCGTGCTGCATCAGCATCATCTGGACAGTGGGCGCCGCGTCGGTTTCAATTTCTCCGGGGCCCGGATGCAACGCCTGCATCACGGCCATAAACAGTTCTGCGTGGCCTGCTTCATAGGCTCGCGTGTACAAGCCGCCCAGATCCCAGGGTATGTAGGCAAAGCGTCCGCGTCCCACGTTCCGCCAGAGGAGGCCGGGCACCGTTGTATCCCGCAGGTTGGAGGCGGTTTGCTCTGCCAGTTCCTCGAACATCGGCGGGACGAGCGTCAACGTTGGATTCGCCTCTGGCGGGTGGAGCGTGATCGCTGGGGGAGGAACGCCGGGTGCATATTCCGGGGGGATCGCGACCAGATTTCCGCCGCCCGCGTGAAGAAACTCGACGGCAGGAAAGCCGGGCAGCTGTGATCGATCGCGCACCCGCCAGTATGCTGCGCCGTCGAGTGTCATGGTTCCCGAGGGCTGCGGGACCGCAAATCCCGGAGGCTGATCGACGAATATCGCCTTTCCGCCTCGCCTGACAAACGCCTCCACCCCTTCGAGCGGCGCACCGCGAGAGACGACAACGACGTCATATTGCTCCGGCCGCCGTAGCAGAGGAGCGCTCGTCTCCGCCGCCGCCACGGGAATGTGCCGTTCGGACAGCATGCGGTAGAGGCCGCGCTCGGACGTCTCCGCCTCGCCCTCGCGGTGCCGCGGATGAAGGCTCGGGCGGCACAGCAGCAACACGCGGGCGGCATTGCGCTGCCCGACGTAGAGGTCGGCATTGTCCTTGTGCCAGGCGAAGACTTCCTTGGCAGCATTCAACGCTGGGCGATCATATTGATTGAATGTCCCCATCATGGAAAAGCCCGGATGGGAGCCGCTGGCGATCGCCTGATACATGTGCACCCGCGTCTCCGCGGGCGGCATGTTGAGCAGTCGTGCTCCGCCAGCGTAACTGATGCATAGATTAAGGCCGACCTTGCCGGGGTGTGAGTTGAGCTGGCGGTCAGTGGCCTCCGCAGTTTCATAGGGCCAAAGCTGCATGCCTACGGCGATGACCCGCGATTCCAGATGCAATCCGTCGGAGGGTTCGGAATCGGCATTTAGGATGAGGATGTTCGGGTTCCTGCGGCGGATTGGCAGTTCAATCCGTGCCGCCGTTGTCTTGGTTTGTTCGGCCATGAAGGCGAGATAATCGTCAGTGAATTTCTGCGGGAACGGCTGTATCCGCCGCTTCTCGCGCCACGCGGTTCGGCAGCTGTCACATACGCAAGGTTCGGATTCACCCGTTGCGATGACGTTCGTGAAATTGTTGATGTAGATCCCGTCAGGGCGGTAGCGTTCGACCACTTCGGCGACAATGGCTGGCGCTACGTGCCGGTAAAACCCTCCGCTAAGGCAAGGACGAAAGCGCCCTTGCCGGTTCGCGATGCTGCCGTCGGAACGCGTATAGAACCATTCCGGATGGGCTTTGCGTGTTCCTTCGGGTTGTTTGCTGAAGTCGAACCGGGACATGATCCTGATGCCGCGAGCGCGCGCGGCTCTGATGACTTCGCCGACAAGATCGCGTCCCTCCGGCATTGCCGTGCTGCGCTGATGGAACGGGATCTTGGTTGGATAGAAGGCATAGCTTCCGCCTGCGGTAAAGCAGATCATGTTGACGTTCGCTTCGACCGCCTGCCGAACGAACTCTTCGCTGTTCATGCTACCGTCGATGTCGCGCAGGAGATGCCAGCTGACGCGCAGCGCTTCGTCATGGTACCAGGCTGGCGGCTGCCAGATGTCCTTGCCCTGCGCGGTCTGGGCCAATGCGGCGGAAGCGGGCGCAAGCGCTCCAGTACCAACTCCAACGCCAACCGCGATCATTTGCCGACGGTTGAATTTCACGATCGTCCTCTCACTGGTCCGGCTGCTGCCGCCGGAGCTTTCGCAAGAGGTTTGGTGAAATTCCGTCAACCTGCAAGCAGTCGCTTCGCCATCATAGCTGATCCGTATAGGTATCGGTCCCGAACACGGTCGCTACAAATGGCGAAGCGAAGCCCACGCGGCCAAGACCAGCATCCTCAATCGCCCTGCCGAGGGGGACGTAACGGTCGTCCCATTCAGCGACGGGATCTCCGATCGAGAAGCTGATCAGGACGACATCGTTGCTCTGTTTTACCGGAACGTCGGAAGGGCTGCGCGGATCAAGCGGCACTGGTGCGCCAAGCAGCGCGACGTCGCCGGGCAAATCGCCGCGGCTGTTCAGGAACTGGTTGACGTCGTCCTTGGTCTTTCCGGGGGCCAAGTCGATGATGAAGGCGGCGAGGCCAGCGTAGGCGCGATCGAGCGCCAGTTCGATCGGCATCGTGCTGCCCGGACCGTTATACTCGCCTTCGAAGCTGTAGAACCCTGTATGAATATGGTCGCGTTCGCTGAACATGCGCCCTTCGCTGTGCAGGCGGTTCACCTGCGTCACCGCCCAGTCATCCCAATCCTGATGGTGTCCGTCGAGGATCCAGTAGAGGGCCAGATAGGAGCCCTTTTCCAATGGCCGGTCGCCGGAACCGAACCGCTTGGCCTTGCAGTCGCGGGTCGCAACAAAGCGATTTCCTGCCAGCGTGTAAGCCCCGATCATGCAGCCGCTGTAGAAGTGATCCCGTTCATACCAGCGGTTGTAAGCAACCTCGTAGCCAGGTCGGGGCTCGACCAGCGTGAAAAGGAGCGAGCCGAGCCGGATTGGCCGCTCGTCGCGCGGTATTTTCGCCTGGCTATAGCGCTTTTCACTCGGGTTCACGCGATGCTCCTCTTACGAAACGGCTTGATTGTGGGCGGCACCGGGAATTGCTGGCCGCTCTTCTTTCAACCGAGCGTAGGCAGGGTGGGAAATGTCGCTCATCAGGTCGAGGTGAACGGGTCGCCAGCCAAGTTCCCGCCGCGTGCGGGGACTACGCGACCGGCTGCACACCGCCATTCCGACAAGCGTTTCGAAACTACCCCAGCGCCGTACCGCCTCATCGAAATTGATGCTCCGCGCCGGCACTCCTGCAGCCGCGGCCACAGCTTCGGCGATGGTCCGATTGTTCACCTCGCCGGCAACCGCATGGTAGAGCGCTCCGG
>CAMLKX010000178.1 GCA_946480515.1 uncultured Sphingomonadaceae bacterium
CCGGAGCCAATCACGCCGATCGCTGCGGACAGTAACGCCACATAGTCATCGCGGCTGACGGTGACCGCTCCGAAGCTGGCGAGATGGTCGGTCATGAATTGGCAATCGAGCAGGGTGAAATGACCAACCTTGAGCCGCGCGATCAGCCACGCGAGCGCGACCTTTGACGCATCGGTGGCCCGGCTGAACATGGATTCGCCAAAGAACGCGCGCCCCAGCCGCACTCCATAGAGGCCGCCGACCAGCTCACCGGAGCGGCTTCTCACCTCGATGGAATGGGCGTGTCCCGCATGATGGAGAGCAAGCATGCCCTGCTCGATATCCGCATTGATCCAGGTTTCCGGCCGGTCGGCGCAAGCGGAGATCACCGCCGTGAAATCACGGTCGCGAGTGACTTCGAACGTGCCGGCGCGGATCCGCTTCGCGAGCGAGCGTGAGAGGTGGAAGCGATCGAACGGGAGGATTGCGCGGTCTCTCGGCTCGACCCAGAACAACTCGTCGGCATCCCGACTGTCCGCCATCGGGAAAATGCCAGCCGCATAGGCGCGAAGCAGCGTTTTGGTGTTCAGCCGAGTCATGCCGCTTTAGCGGTTACTCGCCCGCCTGCGCAAAGCGACAGGCCGACTTCCGAGCCGCATCTCCCGATCAGAGGATTTCGCGCACCCGTTCCTGCGGACGAGCAAGGATCACGCCCTTGTCGGTCTCGACCAGCGGCCGCTCGATCAACATCGGGTTCTGGACCATCGCATCGAGAATCGAGTCATCGGAAACGAAGTCTTCGAGCAGCCCGAGTTCCGCGGCGAGAGGTTCCTTGGCGCGAAGCCCCTGGCGCGGCGAAATGCCGGCGCTTCGATAGAGTCGCTCCAGTTCCTCGCGCGTAGGCGGATGCTTCAGATATTCGACGATGGTGACGTCCGCTCCGGTTTCGCGCAGGATGTCGAGCGTCTTGCGCGAAGTGCCGCACTTTGGATTGTGGTAGATGGTGGCTTTCATACAATTCTCTCGGATGATCAGGCGGGATTCTCTTCCAGCCACTGTTCAAGCCACTTGATGGTATAGTCGCCGCTCAGAAAAGCCGGGTCGCGCACGATCCGCTGGTGCAGCGGGACGGTGGTCTTCATGCCCTCCACCACAAACTCCTCGAGCGCCCGCTTCAGGCGCATGATCGCCTCGTCGCGGTCCAGGCCATAGACAATCAGCTTGCCGATCATGCTGTCGTAGTAGGGCGGCACCTTATAGCCGGTGTACAGCCCGCTATCGACGCGTACGTGCATCCCGCCTGGTGGGACATAGTTCAGAACGGTGCCGGGCGAGGGCGCGAAGGTCTGCGGGTCTTCGGCATTGATGCGGCATTCGATCGCATGACCGCGCTTCTTGACGTCTGCTTGAGTCATCCCGAGGCCATCGCCATTCGCGACCCGAATTTGTTCGCGGACGAGGTCGATTCCGGTAATCATCTCCGTCACCGGATGCTCAACCTGCAGCCGGGTGTTCATCTCGATGAAGTAGAATTCGCCATCCTCGTAGAGGAATTCGATTGTGCCGGCGCCGCGATAGCCCATGTCGGCCATCGCACTGGCAACCAGATTGCCCATGCGATCCCGCTCGTCTCGCGAAATTGCGGGAGAGGGAGCTTCTTCGATCACTTTCTGGTGGCGGCGCTGGATCGAGCAATCGCGCTCCCACAAGTGTACGGCATTGCCTTTGCCGTCGCCGAACACCTGGAATTCGATGTGGCGGGGATTGCCGAGATATTTTTCCATGTAGACGGTGTCGTCGCCGAACGCCGAGCGCGCCTCCGACGCCGCCTGCATCATCAGGCTTTCCAGCTGATCTTCGGAGGGAACGACCTTCATGCCCCGTCCGCCGCCCCCTGAGGCGGCCTTGATCAGGACGGGATAGCCGATCTCGCGCGCAACCCGCTGCGCCTCTTCGACGCTTTCCAGCGGACCGTCGGACCCGGGGACCAGGGGAAGACCAAGCTTGGCCGCGGTCCGTTTGGCTTCGACCTTGTCGCCCATCACCCGGATGTGCTCGGGCTTGGGCCCCACCCAGATCAGATTGTGCCGCTCGACGATCTCGGCAAACTGCGCATTCTCACTGAGGAAGCCATAGCCTGGGTGGATGGCGTCGGCATGCACGACCTCCGCCGCCGCGATGATGTTCGGGATATTGAGGTAGGAGTCGGCCGCCGGGGGTGGACCAATGCACACCGTCTCGTCGGCGAGACGCACGTGCATCGCGTCGGCGTCGGCGGTTGAATGAACCGCGACGGTGCGAATCCCCATCTCATGAGCTGCGCGGTGGATGCGCAGCGCGATCTCCCCGCGATTGGCGATCAGGAGCTTTTGGATCGCCATCGGACCTATTCAATCACGATGAGAGGCTGATCAAACTCTACAGGCTGAGCGTCGGCAACAAGCACCTCCTTCACGACTCCGCCGACTGGAGCAGTAATCGGGTTCATCACCTTCATCGCTTCGATGATCAGCAACGTGTCGCCGGCCTTTACCGACTGACCGACCGCAGCGAAGGGCGCAGCACCCGGTTCGGCCGAGAGGTAGGCGGTTCCGACCATCGGCGATTTCACCGCATTGGCAGGCGGTGCGGCCTCCTGTGCGGCTGCCTGCGCCGGTGCTGCCGCAGGAGCAGCGGCTGGTGCTACGGGCGCGGGGACCATCGCAGTAGGAACTGCTGCGACACTCAACTCGCGCCGGACGCGGATTTTCCGGTCGCCGTCTTCGACTTCGATTTCGCTTAGCCCGTTCGCGGTAAGGAGCTCGGCAAGCTTACGGACGAGCGCCGTGTCAACGCGCATCGCACCCGTGGATTTCGCGCCGTTGCTGTCGGCCATGGATTTCCCTCTGTTTGACATTCGGCCCTCTGTCAGAGCCGGACGGCGGCGTCCAGTGCGAGTAGATAGCCGTATGTACCCAAGCCAGTGATCGTTCCGCGAGCGACCGGTGTCACATAGCTATGGTGCCGGAAGGCCTCACGGGCATGCGGATTCGAAATATGCATCTCGATCACCGGCACGGCGATGGCCTTGATGGCATCGTGTAGTGCGACCGAGGTGTGGGTAAGCGCGCCGGCATTCAGTATTACCGCCTTGACGCGCGCGTCATTAGCCTCGTGCAGCCAATCGACAAGGTGCCCTTCGTGGTTGGACTGCCGCATGTCGATTTCAACCTGGAGGTCGCCGGCACGCTTGGACAGCGCTGCGCCGATGTCGTCCAGGGTTTCGGTGCCATAGACCTCCGGCTCCCGGGTGCCGAGCAGATTGAGATTTGGACCGTTGAGGACCATGATCCGGTCGGCCATTCAGGCACCCCCCTTTCGCATCGGTGCCGCGTCTCTATATGGCGCTGGACGCGCAAGGCCAAGCTGGAGCCGATCTTCTGACCACTGAATCCCTCTCCGTGAAGATCAATGGCGAGCATCGGCGTGTGCTTGGCGGAATGACGGTCGAGCAGCTGATCAACGAGATCGGGCTGGATCCGCTGCGTGTGGCGGTCGAGCGGAACCTGGAGATCGTTCCCAGATCCTTGTTCGCGAACACGGCAGTCGAGGACGGCGACGATTATGAAATCGTCCACATTGTCGGAGGTGGCTGAGTTGAACATGCAGGAACGGGTCGGGTCCGACACATGGTCGGTCGGCGGACGGACCTTCACCTCGCGGCTGATCGTCGGCACCGGCAAGTATAAAAGCTTCGAGCAGAATGCGGCAGCGGTCGAAGCTTCGGGAGCGGAGATCGTCACTGTGGCGGTTCGCCGGGTCAACATCTCCGACCCGAAGCAGCCGATGCTCAGCGATTTTATCGACCCAAAAAAAGTGGTCTATCTGCCGAACACTGCCGGCTGCTTCACCGCCGAGGAGGCAATCCGGACACTGCGGCTGGCGCGCGAGGCGGGCGGCTGGAACCTCGTCAAGCTTGAAGTACTGGGCGAGGCCAAGACACTTTACCCGGACATGCGCGAGACTCTGCGCGCGACTGAAGTGCTGGCGAAAGACGGCTTCGAGCCAATGGTCTATTGCGCGGATGACCCGATCGCGGCGAAGCAGCTGGAAGAGGCGGGTGCCGTCGCGATCATGCCGCTTGGTGCTCCGATCGGGTCCGGTCTCGGCCTCCAGAATCTCGTGACGATCCGCCTGATCGTCGAGGGCGCGAAGGTACCCGTGCTGGTCGACGCCGGAGTGGGCACCGCCAGCGATGCCGCCGAAGCGATGGAGCTTGGCTGTGACGGCGTGTTAATGAACACCGCGATCGCCGAAGCCAAGGACCCGGTGCTGATGGCCGGGGCGATGAAGTTGGCGGTCGAATCCGGGCGGTTGGCCTATCGCGCCGGACGCATGGGCAAGCGGCTCTATGCCGATCCA
>CAMLKX010000179.1 GCA_946480515.1 uncultured Sphingomonadaceae bacterium
AGGGGATCGACCGGGTTCCGGTGTTGAAACGGCATCCTTCGACCGGCGGGGAATCGGTCGGCGCCGAAATTGGTCGGCTCGCCTATTGGCTGGTGTGGTTGGTGGGTCTGATCGCGGCACTGCAGCCGCTCGGCCTGTCAGGCGTGCTGACTCCCGTGACCAACCTCACCAATGAGGTGTTCGCGTTCCTACCGCGGCTGATCGGCGCCGCGCTGTTCTTCTTCGCCGGGCTGATTCTGGCCCGGATCGTGCGGCAGGTGGTCGAGGCGTTTTTGGGCGCCCTCAACCTCGAGCGGCTGCTTGGCCGTGCTGGCCTTGGCATCAGCGAGCCTCCCGTCGCGGTGGACTCGACTGGGATCGCGAGCGAAGGCACTTCGCCGGTGCGCGGCAGCATAGCCCGTGCCGCTGGTGTGACCGTCTATGCCACGATCCTGATCTTCGCCGCGATCGGCGCGCTGCAGATTCTCCAGGTCTCGGCGATCAGCGACCCGGCGACCAACATGCTGAACACTATTGCGCTCGCCATTCCGCGGGTGCTCGCGGCGGTGGTGTGGCTGGCGATAGCCTTTCTGATCGGCCGGTTGGTCAAGACAATGATCGAGACTGTCCTGCCGGGGCTCGGATTCGATAATACGGTGCGTTCGCTGGGGATGATGCCGTCCGCCTCAAGCCCATCGCGCGTGGTTGGGTCGATCGCCATGACCGCGATCCTGCTGGCGGCCGCGATCGAGGCGGCCCGGCAATTGGGTGGCGACAGCATCGCCGCGCTGCTGTTCCAGGTGACCGAACTGGGCGGCAAGGTGATTTTCGGAACGGTCATCATCGTGGTCGGCCTGTTCCTGGCGCGCATCCTGTCGGACCTGGTGGGCAGTTCCACGGGCGAAGCAGGCTATGCCCAGACCATCGTCAAATATGCGATCATCGCCCTGTTCACGGCGATCGGCCTGACCTTCATGGGCCTGGCCGACACGATTGTGATGATGGCGTTTGGTCTGATCCTCGGTTCCGCCGCCATCGCCACCGCGCTGGCTTTCGGACTGGGCGGCCGCGACGCCGCCGCTCGTATGCTTGAGCGATGGACCGAACAGGCTCCCTCCCTGCCGCCTGCTCCCCCGCGGCGCTTGAAGCGGGAAAGCACTTCGGACGAGAGCCAGCCCCCGCTCGTGTGAGTGAGCGCTTCGCGAGCTTCGTCGCGATTGACTGGTCCGGAGCGAAAGGCCGACGTCACAAGGGGATTGCGATCGCCGTAGCGCGCGGGCGCGAGCCGCCGCGACTGGTGCGGCCGGGTCATATCTGGTCGCGCGAGGAAGTCCTTCACTGGCTCCTCAGGCGCGCCGAAAAGGAGCCGACCCTGTTCGGCTTTGACTTCAGTTTCGCGCCCCCCTTCGCTGAACGTGGCTCCTACCTGCCCGGCGAGCCGGACGTTCCGCAGGATGCCATGTCATTCTGGGCCTATGTCGATGCGCACAGCCGCGACGAAGACCTCGGCGCCGCAAGCTTCCTTGAACAGGTGCACCGCCACCATTTCTATTTCGGGCTCGCGGACGGCACCAAGGCCGACTTCATGCACTTCCGCCGCTGCGATGCCGCACTGAACGCGCAGGGCGGCCGGAAGACAGCGTCGGCTTATGACGCGATCGGGGCAGCGCAAGTTGCCAAGGCGAGCTTTGCCGGGATGCGGCTATTGCATCGCTTGCGCGGACGCGTCGCGATCTGGCCGATGGATCCCGTGCCGGACACCGGTAGCGTCGTGGTCGAAATCTACACGCGCATCTATTTGCGCCGGGCCGGGCTGGCCGGAACAAAGCTGCGGTCGCGCCGCGGCTTGAACGAAGCGCTCGTGGCGCTTGGCAGCCCGCCGACGAAACTCCGGTTCGAACCGAATGACCATCAGACGGATGCGCTCGTCACCGCTGCCGGAATGCGGGCGCTCGCGACCGAGCTGGCGCCCTTCAGCCCTGCGGGGCTGACGCCGGAGCTTGCGCGCACCGAGGGGTGGACCTTCGGTATCATTTGACGCATTGGCGGTACCGCGCCGGTTTAGCTCAGCTGGTAGAGCAGCGGTTTTGTAAACCGAAGGTCGCGGGTTCGATTCCTGCAACCGGCACCACCGATCCTACAGATCAAACTTCGACGGCTTATCGGTCTTTTCGGGCGTTTGATCGCAAAGTAAGCAGTTACTCACCATGCGTAATTGCTGCACGCGAAAGCCTGCCGTAGAGATCGGACGCACGTTGTTAAACAGCGGCGACTTGAGGAGAGGATGCATGCTCAACGCGGACACTCCCGAAGCGGACCAAGCGTCAACCGAGACGATGGCGCCTTCGGGAACGGAGTTGGCGCATTTCAGCTTTTGCAAGCTGCTGGTGCGTGATCTTGAACGCACCGCTGACTTCTACCGCAAGGTGTTCGGCCTCGCCGATTGGAAGCGGGTGACGCATGATCGGTCTTCCACGAACGGCGGGGGGATCGACGAAATCATCTTCCGCTCAACGGCCGCTGGCGGCCCCTCTCTGATTCTGATCAAGCTATTGGACCAGCCAGCACCCCCGACGGGTGAGTCGATCATGGGCTTCACCACGCTGGACCTTGCCGCCACCCTGGAGCGCGCGACTGCCGCCGGAGGGACCGTCGCCACCCCGATGCGTGAACTGCCGGAGCACGGCCTGAAAGTCGCGTTCGTGAGGGATAATGAGGATCATCTGATCGAGGTCGTCCAGCTTCACTAAGCCACTGCGAAGTTGACATGTTTCTGCTAAAATGAAACGCCGTAAGTGAGAGAGAGATGACCAAGGCCGTTCTTCGTCCCGTCGCCGAACCGCGGATCATCGAGAATGCGTTCAGCGAAGACCAGCATCGGCGAATGCTTGATGTGGTTCGGCGCCAAGGACCGCACTCGCTGATCCTGTCGCAGCATTTCAAGTCGCCGGAGGAAGTGGTCGCCAGCCTTGCCGGTCAATTGCCTGCGGGGGTGAAGCCAAGCTGGGACATGTTCCTGACCCCGGTGTTCCGCGGCTACTTCGCCAAGGGTCATACGGTCCTTCATCCGGAAATCGAGGACTGCTTCTTCAACACCAAGTTCCTCGACTTGGTACGCGGCTATTGGGGCGCCGCCTATGCCACCCCGGAGAACATGCTGTTCAACCTTCAGGGGCCGTGCCGGGGCGGCGACGCTGCACACATGGACGCCGCGCGGTTCCGCGGGATCAGCATGCACACCGCTCCGGTGTGGCTGATGAACATCATGGCCAAATCCGGCCTGTTCAATCGCTGGAAATCGAAGAAGGCGCAGGTCATCACCTGGTATTACCAGGGACGGATTGGCGGCGGCTTCACCTATTGGCCGGACGGGCCACAGGCAGCACCCAAGCAGATCCGCGCGCCGATGTGGGGCCGGGCGGTCGTGGTCGAGAATGAAATGATGTACCACACGGCTGAGGCCAATGGTCCGTCAGCCTTGCGCCATCCCAAGGGCCTCGCTTTCCAATCGCTGCTTCAGGCTGATCCGGCGTCGGACGGGTGGCAGATCACGACCGGTGATCAGGTGATCCAGCAGATTCCGGCAAGTGAGATGCGCTTCCTGATCCATTGGGGCGCCGACATCTTCGTGGATTATGACGAGCTCAAGGTCAGCCTCGATCATAGTGACGACCTGACGCACGAGCAGGTGTTCGACATTTTCATCCGTGACCTACGTTCGCGCGGCGAGAAATTCACCACTCCGACGGATCCGATCACGGACACGGCCTTCATCGATTTGCTGACCCGGGTCTACGATCCAGGCAAGCCGTCGATCTACCCTCCGGAACCCGAAGAGCCGAGCTTGGCCGCTTGACTTGAAGTCAGCCCCGCAATCGGCTGGCATGCCAGCGCAGCTGGTCCGCCATGAAGGTCGAAATGAAGTAATAGCTGTGGTCGTACCCGATGCGGCGGTTAAGCGTCAGCTGAATCCCAGCGTCCGCGCAGGCCTGCTCCAGCAGCTCAGGTCGAAGTTCTTGCGCAAGAAACGGATCGGCGGTCCCAATATCGACCAGCACTTCGTCCAGCCTGGCGCGATCCTCGATCAGCGCGACCGCATCATGACGACGCCACTGCTCCGGATGGTTGCCGAGGTAGCCTGCAAGGGCTTTACGGCCCCATGGCACCTGGGAAGGAGCGACGATCGGCGCGAAGGCCGAACAGCGCGACGGCCAATGGACGGTCACCAAGGCGATCATGAGCCGCAGCGCACGCGTATTGATGGAAGGCTGGGTGCGCGTACCGATGCCCGACTAGGTTTCAACGCCGTTGCGAGTTCGCGCGCAACCACGTCGCGAAATCCTCTTGTCCGAGATCGCCCGCCGCCAAACGAATCATGGTCAGGTAGCAGGCGTCATCC
>CAMLKX010000180.1 GCA_946480515.1 uncultured Sphingomonadaceae bacterium
GGAGCGATAGAGCGAACCCATCCCCGCATTGCTCTTGTTCCAGACGCAGATGTTGAGGAGCTCGTCGTAGACGGTCCGTCCGACAGCCGACACATCGTCGAGGTGGCGCCAGTCCATGCAGACGTAATGGACCGCACCATCGCGCGAGACGACCGCGGCGGCGCCGAGTGTCTCCTCCAGGAAGGTGCGGAATGCCGCCTCGCTCATCTCGCCCGAGGCCATTGCAAACTCCCGGTGCCGACCCTTGGCATTGGCGTGGCCGTTGATCTTCACATTGTAGGGCGGGTCGAGGAAGGCGGCGTCGATCGCCTTGTCCTCGCCGACCAGCCGCTGCAGGAACGCTAGGTCCCGCCCGTCACCGCATCCGATGCGATGCTCGCCCAAGATCCAGATATCACCGATCTTCGTGCGCGGCTGCTCAGGCACGGCGGGGATGACCTCATCGTCGGGGTCATTGGCGGCCTTCAGCACTACGTCGATCTCGCCTGAGGCAAACCCGGTCAACGACAGATCGAAGTCGACGTCGAGCGTGGCGATTTCGGCCAGCTCCAGCTTGAGGAGCTCCAGATCCCAGCCGGCATTAAGTGCGATTTTGTTGTCCGCAAGGCGCAAAGCCTTCTTCTCGGCATCGGACAGCCCGGCAAGCTCGATGATGGGCACCGATGGAAGGCCGATCTCCTTGGCCGCTCGAAGCCGGCCATGACCGGCGATCAGCACCCCGTGCTCATCAACCAGGATCGGGTTGGTAAAGCCGAACTGGAGGATCGAGGAGCGCAGCTGGTCGATCTGCCGCTTGGGATGGGTCCGCGCGTTGCGCGGATCCGGTTTGAGTTCGCTGATCGGTCGATAAACGACGGACAGCTGGCGAGTGGGCAGGGCCCCCGTTTCACTCTTGCTCATGCAATACGGAACATAGTGTGAACACCGACTTTTCGCAATGCGTTGACGCTCGAATCCACTCGACAAGCTGTGGATATTGAGCATGGTTTGTTCTCACCCCGACGCGGGGCTTGTCCCGGTAGCGGCGACAGGGCCGCCTACTCGGGAGAAGATCCATGTCGAACAGCTCCGTAACCAAGTCGAAGACCAAGCTCGACCTGCTGCTTGCCCGGCTGCGCAAGCCGGGTGGGGCGACCATCGACGAGCTGATGAAGGCGACCGGCTGGCAGTCGCACTCGGTGCGTGGCGCGATGGCCGGCAGCCTCAAGAAGAGAGGCCATGTGGTCACATCCGCCAAAGTCGACGGCCAGCGCCGCTATAAGCTCGGCGAAGGCGCCGATGCTTGAGGTCAAGCAGGACGTTGAGGCGCTGCAACGCCTTGACCTGTTCGCGCTTCGCGCGATCTGGTCGGAGCGCTTCGGACCCGCGCCCAGGTTCCGATCGGTCGAGCTGTTCCGGCTCATGCTCGCGTGGAGGATCCAGGCAGCAGCGCATGGTGGGCTCGAACCGGCGGTCAGGAAAGCCTTGCGCGCGTCCGGCCCGGTGGTCGCCGAGGGCCAGGACCTTGGCATTGGCGCGACCTTGCAGCGCCAGTGGCAAGGCGAGACGGTGGTGGTGACGGTCATCGAAGGTGGGTTCGCCTGGGACGGCCGCACGTTCCGGAGCCTGTCGGCCGTCGCCGGCGCGATCACCGGCTCGCGCTGGAACGGACCAAAGTTCTTCGGATTGCGGCCATGAAGCGGTGCGCAATCTACACGCGCAAGAGCTCCGACGAAGGATTGGACCAGCAGTTCAACAGCCTCGATGCGCAGCGGGAGGCGTGCGAGGCCTATGTACTCAGCCAGGCGGGGGAAGGGTGGACCGCACTGCGTGACCGCTACGATGATGGCGGCTACTCGGGCGGTTCGATGGATCGACCTGCCTTGCAGCGTCTTTTATTGGATATCGGTAGGGGCCGCATTGATGTCGTGGTGGTTTACAAGATCGACCGGCTGACCCGCAGCCTGGCGGACTTTGCTCGGATCGTTGAGCAGTTCGATGCCCGCGAAGCCAGCTTCGTCAGCGTGACGCAGGCATTCAACACCACCAGCTCAATGGGTCGGCTGACGCTCAATGTGCTGCTGTCATTTGCGCAGTTCGAACGCGAGGTCACCGGCGAGCGCATCCGCGACAAGATTGCGGCCTCGAAGGCAAGGGGCATGTGGATGGGCGGTCTCCCTCCGCTGGGCTATGATGCGCCAGTCGGCACCGACCGGATCCTGCGCGTGAACGAGGTCGAGGGGGAAACCGTCCGCTGGATCTTTTCGCGTTATCTCGAGCTCCGGTCGGTGCATTCGCTAGTCGCCGACCTCGCCGAGCGGGGCATCGTGTCCAAGATTCGAATCCGGCGCGACGGCAAGCCGGGTGGAGGACAGCCGTTCAGCCGCGGCGCCTTGTTCCACCTGCTGCGCAATCGGGTTTACTGCGGCGAAATCGTCCACAAAGGCGAGGTCTATCCCGGGCTTCATCAACGGATCATACCGGCCGAACTGTTCGGCGAGGTTCAACACGCGCTCGACCAGTCCGTTCGGGCTCCGCGCCATCGGACGATCCGGAATGCGCCGCTGGCCGGAAAATTGTTCCTCGGTGATGGGACTCGATTGACGCCTACTCACTCGCGCGGCGCCAGCGGGCGGGTCTACCGTTACTATGTGCCGACCGCCGTGCAGACTGGGCGACGGAGCGGTGCTCCTCGGGTGCGAATTCCTGCTCAACGCTTTGAAGCCCGGCTTCGATCGCTGATGGCGAACCTCGCCCCGTCTGCCGAGTGCCCCCTGGCAGTCGCGCATCGGATTGTGATCCATCCCGACCGACTGGCAATCACCTTGCCCTCCGAGCTCCGCATAGCTGTCCGCAAGACATTGGCTGCGGACCAGACTCTCGAGGTCATCGACGACAAGACGATCTGCTGGTTGGTTCCGTTTGCTCTGCCCTCCAGGGCAACGGTCTGCCAAGGCATTCCCGCGACCACCAACCGCGATCCAACATTGATCAAGGCTCTGCGCGCCGCCCACGCGATGCTCGATCATGACCGTCGAGGTCAGCCGTTCATGAGGAAAGTTCCCGGCCCGCGTTACCAGCGCCGGCTGGCCCGGCTGGCTTTCCTGTCACCCACGCTGCAGGCGGCAATCATCGCGGGGACCCAACCGGTCGCTTTGACCCTCGAGAGGATCGTTCGCGGCCAGCTTCCGCTTGCCTGGGACGAGCAGGAACGTTGGGCCACTCGTCAAATCTGATCCTGGCTCCTGTTTTCAAACCAAAATGCCTGTTCGCGTCGATCAATTAGCCTGATGTGGTCGATTAAAGGCCCTGTTCCGGCGAATAACAGGGAAGGCTTTTGGAGCATCAGGAACTGACTGAGAAAACACCACTTTGTCCGCTACCGGACCCTCGTGCCTGTGCCAGATGGCCTGTTCTGATGCTGGATTCCCTGTAAATTCCCTGTTTAGCAGGCAAAGGGTACCGAGTGCATCACCTCCGGAGAATGGGCTCCCGGAGCGGGCGGGATTTCACCCTTGATTGTCAGGGTCACGATGGTCGGAATGCAGAAGCGGCGGGAAAACCGCCCTGTTTAGGCGGGATTACAGGCACTCAAGAGCGCCAGAGAATTGTGCGACGAATGAGTGGCGGAGAGGGTGGGATTCGAACCCACGGTACCGTTGCCGGCACGCCGCATTTCGAGTGCGGTGCTTTCGACCACTCAGCCACCTCTCCGCAACGATCGGGCGTTGTTCCGGAACTCGCCGGTCAGGTCGGGTCGCGCCTCTAGCAGCGCTCCTGCGGCTTGCCTAGCCCGTGATCACGACTACATAGAAGGCATGACCGATCATCACTCCGCCGTTCCCTCTGATCAGCCTGCTGCGCCGCCTGTTAGCCATGCCCGGTTCGGCATTGGCGATGTCGTGCGTCATCGCCTGCTCGACTTCCGGGGCGTGATCTTCGACGTTGATCCGGTCTTCGCCAATAGCGACGAATGGTATGAGTCCATTCCCGAGGACATCCGGCCGCAGAAGGATCAGCCCTTTTATCACCTGCTCGCCGAGAATGCCGAGACCAGCTATATTGCCTATGTGAGCCAGCAGAACCTGGTCGCCGACGAGGAGGATGAGCCGGTGCACCATCCTGCCATCGACAATATGTTCGAAGGCTTTGCCGATGGCCGCTATCGGCTGCGGCCGGAGCATCGGCACTAGCGCCAACGGTTGACAGAGCGTCGCCCGCGTCTTAGGCGGCACGCTCTTCCGCGCGGGTCCGCTCAGCGCTGGCTTCGTGCGGAAACCCAACTACCGGAATAAAGAGAAAAGCTAATGTTCGCAGTCGTGCGCACGGGCGGGAAGCAATATCGCGTCGCCGCCGGAGACAAGATCGTCGTCGAG
>CAMLKX010000181.1 GCA_946480515.1 uncultured Sphingomonadaceae bacterium
CGCCGACACGTAGGCGGCCAATTGTTCGTCCCAGCATCATCGTCAGATCTACTGCGGTGTAACTCGAAGGGGCGAAGATTGAGCGAACTGGAAACAGCCCAGCTTCCAGCTCCCCTCAAACGGGGTCGGCCAAACCGCCTCTCGCGCGAGGCCATTATCGAGGCCACGATTTCGCTTCTTGCGGAGACTGATCTCGACAACTTTTCGATGAGCTTGGTGTCCAAGCGACTGAGTGCCGGCGTGATGTCGCTCTACACCTATTTTCCTAGCCGCGATGTTTTACTGCGGGCGGCCGCGGATGCCATCTACAGTCGTTTCGAACAGCCTGCGCCCGTGGAGTGTTGGCAGGAACAGGTCCGCGCATGGTTGCGCGAGACGGTTCGGCTGCTTGATCGTTATCCTGTGGCCAAGAAACTCGTTGTCTGGGATGGCCACGTGTCGGCGGCTTGGCTTCGGACCTGGCTTCCCATCGTCGCGGTGATCAAAGGGCAAGGCCTCGAAGGCCTACGTCTTGCGAAGGCGGTAAGCTGGTTCTCGACCATGGCGATGGGCTTCATCGTCGTGCAAACTCGATCACCTGACCATCCTTACGCGGGCACGATCGAGAACATCCATCTCCTGGACAAAGACCAGCAAAGCTTATCGGCCGAGCTCTCGCTCCATTTTCCAGCGGTTGATCGGGACGAAACGCTGGAGCTTGGATTCGACGTGATCATCTACGGCCTAGAGAAACTTATTCGTGACGTGGGGGAGGCACTGTAATGGCAGGTGAACGTAAGGCTAGTTTCGGCTTCACAAAGCTGATCGTTGATGATGAAGAAGCGATGGCCGAATATTACCATCAGGTCTACGGGCTGAACAAGCTGCAGCGCGTGTCTTCGAACGGGAGCGGCGGCGCGATGGGGGCATTCCGTGAGGTGATCATGGGCCCCGGCGAGACGATGTCGTCAGAATCACTCGTCATGTTCAAGTTCGTCGACCGCCCGGCACCGCGCGATCAGGAAGTTATTCTCGGCTTTATCACTCAGGATCTTGATGCCTTGGCTGGCCGTGTGACGGCCAATGGGGGCAAATTGATGAGTGAGATTAAGTCGACGCCGGAGCACGGCGTTCGGGTGGTTTTCTCCACCGACCCCGAGGGCCGCTTGAGCGAAAATGTGGAACTGTTGAGTTCCAAAAACTGAACTGCCGCAACTCGAAAACGACGAGGAGAGATTCCGGTGAACACACAGTCGCCCTTCATCATTCGTCCGGTCGCGGAGCCGCGCATTCTGGACCAAGTCTACACGGAAGATCAGCGCGCCCGGATGGTTGAAGTGATCCGCAAGCACGGACCTTGGAAGATGGTGCTGGCCTTGCACTTCAACTCTGCCGAGGAAGTGGTCGCAACCATGGCCGGTGACATGCCGGAGGGCATCACGCCGACCTTCGACATGTTCCTGACACCGAACTTCCGGGGTCTTTTCGGCTCATATGGAGCATGCCTGTATCCGGAACTTGAAGACGTGTTCTACAGCAGCTCGCACCTGGCGCGGGTACGCGATTACGGGAATGCCGAATATGCGGTGCCGGAAGGGATGAATTTCATCATCCAAGGCTCGTCGCGCAACCTCGATCCCGCCCACCTCGATGGAACCGCGTTTCGTGGGATTGGTGGCCGCAACACGCCGGTCTGGCTGCTGAATACAATGGCCAAGTCGGGACTCTTCCAGAAGTGGATGGTTCGGAAAGCCCAGGTGATCACCTGGTTCTACAAGGGCACGATCGGCGGCGGCTTTACCTACTGGCCGGACGGCCCGCACGCCGCCCCTCGGCGGCTTGCATCGCCGATGTGGAACCGCGGCGTTGTGACGCAGAATGAGATGATGTTCCACCGCGGTGAAGCATGTGGACCGATTCAGAAGCGCCATCCTGAAGGCCTGGCGTTCGAGTCACTTTGGTCTGCCGATCCCGATAGTGCGGATGGCTGGCAGATCACGACTGGAGACCGAGTGATCGAGCGCGTGTCGGCAGAGGAAACGCGGCTGATGGTGCATTGGACAGCGAGCATCTACACGGACTTGGCCGAAATGAAGTTGATCCTGGAACACAAAGACGATCTGTCCCACGATCAGGTGTTTGACATCTTCGCGAAGGATTTGAGGGCACGGGGCGTCACCTTCGCCGTCCCGTCTGATTTCCTGCACGATCGTGAATTCATCAAGGTGCTAACCCGGACCTACGATGTTGGACGCCCGAGTATCTATCCTCGGGAAGCACCAGGGCCGCACCAGAATCAACTCGCGGCCTAATTTGCTGATCTGACGAGTTGGCAATAGCAAAACGGCTCAGGCCGCTTCTGCGCTTCGATCGGATGGCGGCCAGTATCGTTCCACCGCATCTGATCGAAGCCCGATGCCCCGTGCACAAAACATCACCAGACTTTTCAGGAGTGCGTTGTCATCACCCGAATATTGAATGGCGGGGATATCGAAGCTGCGGGACACCTGCACTGACGATGCGACATGCTCCATAAAGGCCAACGCATCCTCCGGGGACAGCAGATACCCATCGCTGTCACCTGCGGCTTCCGCCGCACTCAGGGCCACCGAGAGCGAGGGCTTCGAAAGGCGAGCAACGCGACGGTAGATGAACCGCACGAGGCTGCCATCGCTCGCCAGGCTGCCCATCGTCAATCGTACGAAGCTGTCGGAAAGATTGGGTCCCGGCGAGACGGCTATGCGCATGCGTTGGACAATTAGCCGGACTAGTCCCCTGGTCGACGGCTCAATGATCCCGAACGATCGAAATCCCTCGTCTTGTCCCTTGATCGCGCGCCGCAGCACAGCGCGAAACAGACTGATCTTGGATGGGAAATGGCGATAGACCAGCGCCGGAGACACGCCTGCTTCGTCGGCAATCCATTCAATCTTGGCCTTACTGAAGCCATGCTCAGCGAACACCCGCACGGCGACGGCAAGAATGGCGGATCGTCGGTCCGCGCCGGCTAGTCGGGAGCCACCCTTTCGCATATGTTATTCCTACGGAACTGTCTGGCCTTTTGCCGATCCCTTACGCTGAGATCTTGAGCGGCCGCAACATGGCCGCCCAAGCAAGCGATCGATCCTTTGCCTTGATGTTTTTCAATTCACCGGACCAAGAACTCGTCCGGATTTGGTCGCCGGGAATCGTGCCATGCCTTCACCAGCTGCCATGGATAATATCCCATCAAACGGCCCCTCGGCGTCGAATATCGATGGCGGATAGTTGGGTGGTTCCAAATCATGTTGCGCAGCTGCTCATCAGCTTGGCGGTTATATTCCTCTGCTGCCGCTCGGTTAGCCTCGATTGATCGAGCGCCTTTGGACAAAAGGAGATCGAAAAGGCCGAGAACCATGTTCGCCTGGTTCTCGGCCAGCATGTTCACGCCAGCGCCATGACCGGCGACAGTTCCAGGACCAGCGATCATGAACAGGTTTGGGAAGCCCGGCACGGCCATTCCGCGCAGCGGCTTGATATCCTCCGGCTCCCGCCAGGCCTCAGCCAATGTCAGACCGTCTCGTCCCACGATATGCAATGAAGATAGTCTCCGGCCAGCATACCCAGTTGCGAAGATGATGGCGTCGACCTCGATGAGATTGCCATCTTTCGTGACAATGCCGTTCTCGACGATGCGCTCGATCCCGTTTGTCTCCAGCTCAACATTGTCCTGTTTGAGCATATCGAACCAGCCCGCATCCATGCACAATCGAATGCCGCCTGCAGGGTAGTCCGGCGTCACTTTGGGCTTCAACCCGGGGTGATCCGCGAGTTCGGAATCGATGTAGTCCAGCAGGCGCTGGCGGAATCGATGATTCGCTTCGCTCACGGACACGTCTTGATGCGGCCAGTTGGGATCAATCCGCGAGGCGGCATAAAGGCCATCGGACGTCCACCAATATGTGATCAACCGGTACCATTGGGCGTAGTGTGGAATATTGCGCATCGCCCATTTTGCGCCCTCAGGAACTTCCCGATTGATGTGAGGAATCGGCATGACCCAGCGCTTCAAGCGCTGGAACACAGTGAGTTGCGATGCAATCTGGGCTAGATAAGTGGAGATCTGCATTGAGCTTGCGCCGGTGCCGATCACCGCAATCCGCAACCCCTCCAGATTGACATCGTGGTTCCAGTCCGCGGAATGCATCTTGATTCCGGTGAAGTCATCTCGCCCAGGAATATCCGGCCAGTTGGGCGCCCGCACAAATCCACCTGCGGAAATCAGGGCGTTTACTCGGCGGTTATGAGTGCTCCCGTCGACGACCGATCGAATGGTGACGTCCCACATGCACGCCT
>CAMLKX010000182.1 GCA_946480515.1 uncultured Sphingomonadaceae bacterium
AGCCGCTCGACGCCCTGGGCGCGCACCTCGCCGCCGTTCCACGGCCGCGGCTGATGGCGGATGTCCACGCCATAGGCGGACGTGTCTTGGCTGATCACCAGCAACTCGCGAGTGCCCGCAGCGATCAACTTCTGTGCTTCCTTGAGGATCGCGTCGGGGCGTCGGCTGACCAGATCGCCACGGATCTGCGGGATGATGCAGAAGGCGCAGCGATGATTGCAGCCCTCGGAAATCTTCAGATAGCTGTAGTGCCGCGGAGTGAGCTTCAGTCCCGCTTCCGGAACCAGGTCGAGGTAGGGGGATGGCACTGGTGGGGCGGCGTCATGAACCGCGGCGACGACCGCTTCATATTGCTGAGCGCCGGTGACCGCGAGGACTTCGGGGAAACGTTCGCGGATCAGGTCCGCCTCACGCCCCATGCAGCCGGTGACCACCACCCGCCCATTCTCGGCGATGGCCTCGCCGATCGCCTCCAGGCTTTCCTCCTTCGCGGAGTCGAGAAAGCCGCAGGTATTGACCAGCACCACATCCGCCCCGGCGTAATCCGGCGACAGCTGGTAGCCGTCTGCCCGCAGCTTGGTGAGAATCCGTTCGGAATCCACCAGCGCCTTGGGACAGCCCAGCGAGACCATGCCCACCTTCGGCGGGCCGGCTAGTGTGATCGGGTCAGAAGCCATTGGCCGGGCAGATAGTGGAATGCCCAAGCTTTTTCCACTCTGGCGGAAGCGAGGGTCAGCTGCAGCGGCCTGAAACCGGCTTGGCCGGTCCGAAGCGGGCGGCTATGCCGCCGCCATGCGGATCGTCGTTGTCGGGCTCGGCTATGTCGGGCTCCCCCTTGCGATAGCCTTGGCGCGGCGGTTCGACGTCACCGGCGTCGACATCAGCGCCACGCGCATCGCCGAGCTTCAGGCGGGCCGCGACCGGACCGGCGAAATCGAGGCCGAGGAGCTGGCGCAAACAAGACTGCGGTTCAGCACCGACGGCAGCGATTGCCGCGGCGCTGACCTCTATATCGTCACCGTCCCGACCCCGGTCGACGAGGCGAACGTCCCCGACCTTGGACCGCTGCTGTCCGCGTGCCGCAGCGTCGCGGGGTGGATCGAGCGCGGCCATCCGGCGACCGTGGTGTTCGAAAGCACCGTCTACCCCGGAGTGACCGAGGAGATTTGCGGCCCGGAGATAGAGCGGGTGGCGGGCCTGGTCCGCAGCGTCGACTTCAAGCTCGGCTACAGCCCGGAACGCATCAACCCCGGCGATACCGTCCACCGCATCGACAAGATTGTAAAGGTCATCGCCGGCGAGGACGAGGAGACGCTCGAGCAACTCGCCGAAGTTTATGGAGCAGTGACCGAAGCCGGCGTGTTCCGCGCCGCGTCGATCATGGCTGCTGAGGCCGCCAAGGTGATCGAGAATGCGCAGCGCGATATCAACATCGCCTTCATGAACGAGATCACCCGCATTTTCCGCCGCCTCGACCTGTCGATCTGGGACGTGCTTGCGGCGGCGCGGACCAAGTGGAACTTCCTGCCGTTCGAGCCGGGGCTGGTCGGCGGTCACTGCATCGGCGTCGATCCCTATTATCTCAGCCACCGCGCCCAGCAGCTTGGCCACCATCCCGAGGTGATTCTGTCGGGGCGGCGGATCAATGACTCCATGGGCGCGTGGATCGCCGACCAGATCCATGTTCATCGCGGCCGCACCGGCCGGGTGCTGGTGATGGGCGTGACGTTCAAGGAAAATGTCCCCGACCTCAGGAACAGCAAGGTGATCGAGCTGATCGAGCGGCTGCAGGACCTGGGCAATGATGTCACGGTGACCGACCCGATTGCCGATCCGGCGGAGGCGCTGGCGGAGCATCGCCTGATCCTCGAGCGGGCTCCGGCGGGACCGTTCGACCTGGTGGTGGGAGCGGTCCCACACCGCCAGTACCGCCAGCTCGATGGCCCCGCACTGGCCGCGCTGCTCACCGACCGCGGCACGCTGGCGGACATCAAGGGGATGTGGGCGGAGCTGGATCTTCCGGGGCTGGACCGCTGGACGCTGTGAGGAGTTGCATTCTCAAGAACGGTTTGATATACATTCATTCAGAGGAACAAATGATTGAGGCGCTTCAAACCAGACGGGACACCTTAATTCCGACAGACGAGGCCGTCCTTTCCAAAGCGGTTGCCAAAGCAGCCAATCTGTGGAGGCTCACGAACGAAGCGCTAGGCGCGATCATTGGCGTATCTGCCTCTACGGCTTCGAGGTTGCGGACGGGAGCGTGGCAGCTCGAACCAAACACAAAGCCGTTTGAGCTTGCCCAATATCTTGTCCGTCTGTTCCGATCATTGGACTCTCTCGTCGGCAGCGACGATGAAGCTGCGGCATCGTGGCTCGACAAGAAGAATGTCGATCTGGACGGTCGGCCGATCTACCTGATCCGCACCGTGAAAGGCTTGATGGAAGTCGCCAATTACGTCGATGACTTCCGCGCGCGGGTCTGAGCCGAGGCCGACAGTCGCCGACCTGCACAAGTATAGGTCGAAGCTGTTCCGAATTGTCGAGGCCCAGCATTCCATATCCACTGATCGGCTCATCGACGACCCGGCCGAACAAGACGTTTTGGAGCGCGTGATCGAGGAAACGAAGCCAACGATGCCCGTAGGGGCCCGTGGGCTGCACCATCTTCTCGGGACACCATTCCGCTACGGCTACTCAAAGGAGACACGGTTTCGTCGAGCGAACGAGCGTCCGGGAATTTTCTACGGATCAGAGACACAGGCCACTGCCGTCGCTGAGACGGCATTCTGGAGGATGCGGTTCTTTGCCGCGTCTCCGGGAATGCAGCTGCCAAAGACGACTTTGGAGCATCTTGCGTTCAGCGTACCGGTTGCTGCGGAGCGGGCGCTGGATCTCACGAGCGAACCGCTAGTCGCTGGTCGAATCCTATGGACAGATCCCCTCGATTACGCGCCTTGTCAGAGGTTCGCAGAACGAGCGCGCAAGTTGAACGCTCAACTGATCCGATATGAGTCGGTGCGTGATCCTGCGGGAGGTGCGAGCGCGGCGCTGTTCGATCCATCCGTCTTTCGAAAGCCGGTCCCGGCAAATGAGCAGACATGGCATTTCAGATTTGCCGGAACGAAGTTGACGGCCTTCGCGGCGCTTCCCTCGCGGGAACGTTTTGACTTTACTTTCGAGCAGTTTGGATTGGCTGCACCGTAAATTGGTGTCGGATTTCAATCGGGCTGACCTGTTCACAGGGTAAAGCTGCCAATCGAAGGTCGCCGGTTCGCTAGCTGACGGTCGCTGGATCAAGCATCTATCGCATCATCCTCGACAGCCGCCGCCCGCGACTGAATAAATTCAAACCTCTTCGCCGGGTCGCGGCCCATCAGCCGTTCGACCAGATCCTTCACCGGCTGGCGGTCCTCATACTGCGAGGGGAGGGTGACGCGCAGCAGCGAGCGGGTCGCCGGGCTCATCGTCGTTTCCCTCAACTGCGCCGGCATCATCTCGCCCAGGCCCTTGAAGCGGCTGACCTCGACCTTCTTGCCCTTGAACTCGGTCGCCTCGAGCTCGGCGCGGTGGGCGTCGTCGCGGGCGTAGAGGGTCTTGGCTCCGGCGGTCAGGCGGTAGAGCGGGGGCTGGGCGAGGAACAGGTGCCCGTTCTTCACGATGTCCGGCATCTCCTGGAAGAAGAAGGTCATCAGCAGGGTGGCGATGTGAGCGCCGTCGACGTCGGCATCGGTCATGATGATGATCCGTTCGTAGCGCAGGTCATCCTCGTTCCAGCGGTCGCGGGTACCGCAGCCGAGCGCCAGCTGCAGGTCGGCGATCTCCTGGTTGGCGCGGATCTTGTCGGCGGAGGCGCTGGCGACGTTGAGGATCTTGCCGCGGATCGGCAGGATCGCCTGGGTTTTGCGGTCGCGCGCCTGCTTGGCCGAGCCGCCGGCGCTGTCGCCCTCGACAATGAACAGCTCGGTCCCTGCGGGCGCGTCGTTGGCGCAGTCGGTGAGCTTGCCGGGAAGGCGGAGCTTGCGCGCGGAAGTCGCGGTCTTACGCTTGACCTCGCGCTCGGCGCGGCGCTTCAGCCGCTCCTCCATCCGCTCGACGATCGAGCCGAGGAGGGCGCGGCCGCGGTCCATATTGTCGGCGAGATAATGGTCGAAATGGTCGCGCACCGCCGCCTCGACGAAGCGCGCCGCCTCCAGGCTGGTGAGGCGGTCCTTGGTCTGGCTCTGGAAGTGCGGGTTGCGGATGAACACGCTGAGCATCAGCTCGACGCCGTTGAAGACGTCGTCGGCGGGGATGTCCTTCGCCTTT
>CAMLKX010000183.1 GCA_946480515.1 uncultured Sphingomonadaceae bacterium
GATCCCCGCACCGTCGCGAATGCCTACGTCCGCACCCTGCTCGGGGTGATCGAGGCGCACGGCGTGCGCAGCGCCGACGTGCTCGCCGGCACGCGCGTCGATGCTGCGTTGCTCGATGCGCCGAACGGACGCGTGGGCGCCGACGACCTGCATCGCATCTGGGAACAAGGGCTCAAGCTGACCGGCGATCCGCTGCTCGGCCTGAAGGTCGCCGAAGCATCGAAGCCGACGACGTTCCGCGTGCTCGGCCTCGCGACGATGAGCAGCGCATCGCTGCAGGAGGCGCTCGAACTGATGCTGCGCTACTACCGACTGGTCAGCGAATCGAGTGTACTGACGCCGCAGCGGCACGACGACGGCGATGTCTCGATCGTCTACAGCGCGCAGCTGTTGCGCTTGCAGCAGTTTCCGCAACAAGTCGAAGCGATCCTCGGCGGCATCGTCGTGATGGCGCGCTGGCTCGCCGAACGACCCGTCGTTCCGGTCTCGGTCTCGTTCCGTCACGTCGCGCTCGGCCGCCTCGACGCCTATCGCCACTGCTTCGGCTGCACGCCGAAATTCGGCGCCGCAACCCACAGCGTCCGCATCAATGCAGACGACCTCGCCCGCCGCCTGCCCCAAGCCGACGCCGACCTGTGCCGCGTCCACTGCGACCTGCTCGACCGCCAACTCGCCGGCTTGTCGCAAGCCGGCCATGTCAGCGCTTTCGCCAAGCAATGGCTCGCCACGCAACGCAGCGGCGCGATCCGCATCAATGATCTGGCCAAGGCGATCGGCATGAGCGTGCGGGCGCTGCAACGCCAACTGCAACAGGAAGGCCAACCCTGGACCGTCCTCGTCGACGAAGCCCGCAAGTCGGCCCTCGAAGAACTGCTGCAACAAGGCCTCTCGCTCGAAGCCGCCGCACGGAAACTCGGCTATCACGACGCGAGCAGTTTGAGCCGGGCGGCAAAGCGGTGGTTCGGCAAGACGGCGGGCGAACACCGTTCCGGTTAGCTCGCGGCCCGATCACGATGTCCGTGAATCTGGCAAGAAATCGCCAGCACGATGTTGGTATTTCGAACGTTACAACCAGCGCCGGACGCGACCGCGGAACGCGTCATACCGATCCGCGAATCGCGCTGCTAGCACTCTTTCCTCGGGTCCGATCTGGAAGCGCGTGATGTAGGCCATGAACGCCGGCACCGCGACGAACGCAGCGGCATGCTGCAGGTACACCGCCCAGCCGAGCAGGATCAGGCTGTGACCGAGATACATCGGGTTGCGCGAGTAGCGGTACACGCCCGTGGTGACCAATGCGGAAGACGCCGACGGATCGAGCGGATTGACCGTCGTCTGCGCCCGCCTGAACGCGAACTTCGGCCACAGGTTGAGCACGAGGCCGACGCCCGCGAATGCGCCGGCGATCCATTGGTGCGCAGGCCACGCGAACAGCAGTTCCGGCGTCGATCGCGCGAACAGCCACGCCGCGGCGCCGAGCAGCAGCAGGACGACCGGCGGTGGAACCCGCGTCTCGAGCCAAGACAGGCGCACGCTCACGATGCGGTCGGCGGCTTCGCAGCGCCGACCATCGACTCGACGGCCCTCATCGCATCCCTGAGCCCGGCGTCGTACTTCACCCGATACAGGCGAATCGCGGAAACCAGGTTTCCGTCCATCGCGACGGAACGGATCGTCTCGTCGCTGATCTGCTCGGACTCGAGACGTTCCGACGGCAGCAAGCTTCGACTCATCCTGGTCCAGCCGCCCTCCTCCTGCACGAACTCGACCAGCACGTGGTCGTGACAGCCTTCATCGAACATCACATAGCGCAGCGGATTCCCCGCATCACCAAACGGCCGCAACGCCTCGGCCTGGGCCACCGCCAGCGCTTCCTCGTGCGTGAAGTACTGAACACCGCCGTCGTACGCGAAATCGTCGTCTTCTTCCACGTTCATGGCCGTACCTACTCGCTGCGTCAACGCGCATCGCCAGACGCGATGCTCTCCGAAAACGATCCACGATGCACGCGCCGTGCCTCGTGATCAGTCCTTCAACCAGAGCCGCTTGAGCTTCTTCCCGCGTGGACTACGGTAGCGCTCGAAGTCCTTGCGGTCGACAGTCAGGATATTGTGCACACCCAACCGATCGGCCGCGAAAACCAGCGCGACATCCGCCACATCAGCACCGCCGTCAGCGTAGCGCTCCATGAAATCGGCCATCGGTGCGAGCTCGTCCGGGTCGCTGGCAACCACGGTCAAACGCCCTGCTGCCGCCCAACGCATCAAATTGAGCTTGCCCGTGTCGTCGAGCAGATGCCCGGCCTCGGTCAGTACTTCCCAGACCGTGAACAAGCGGGCGCCCGCCAGCTGCGCCAACATCTTGCGCGCACCGGCGTGGTGTCGATCGCCGTCATTGAACAGCGCGACCAGAAAGCCGGTATCAGCGCGCGTATCCGTGCTTGCCACGCAGCCGCTCCACGATCGCGCGCTTGCGCGGATTGGCCACCGAAGCCGGCGCACGCAAACCGCCGCCCTGCCCGATGTACAACGCATCCAGCTCAGCCGCAGCCTGCGGATCCGGCGCAACCTTCATCGCATACGCCGAAATGCTGCGCCGAATGAACTCCGACTTGCTGACCCGCAACGCCTTCGCCGCGCGCTCTAGCACGGCTTCTTCTTCTGCAGGGAGTCGGATTGACAGGGTCATTGTGGCATCACCGTGTAATACATGACGTAATACTAAGGTCCAAGCGGCTCGAACTCAAGCCACGCAATGTGAGCTCACCGCTGAGGAGGCACACGGAACCTAATGGGTGTCATGTCCAGTCACGAAGCCTGCAAGATCCGTTAGCGGCAAGTATCCACTGGACTCCGGAATTGAAGGCAAGGCCACCACCTCGATGTGCTGCACTCGCTCAGCGAGTGCGAGCTCGCCCAAGGCACACTCCAACATGATGTAAGTGCCGTTCAAGAAAGCCTGCTCTCGCGCCTTCTCGAAATGCGCATAACCGACACGAATACCGAGACCGTCCGGATCGCTCGATGACCTGAGTGGCAGGAACCAGGTCGCCTTCGGGCTCAACGTAAGCCCCTCGTAGTTCGTATCGAAGTCAAAGCCGTTTGCAGGCTTGAACGCAATGAATCTCCAGCCAACGATCGACGGGGCCGTCGCGACCAGTGTGCGAACAGCGGAGAAGTGGGCCGAATCTCCTTCCGCCGAGATGATCAACTCGTTGCAGCCATCTTCCGCTTTACCGGTTTCGAACCAGAGATGCTCACAGTAGCCATGCAACGCATCGAGCAGTTCGTCGAGTAGATGCTCTTTCTCTGGCTCCTCGACGTTGCGAAATCTCGCTTCGTTGTGGCCGAACCAATCCCAGAATTCGCGATGGCCCTTCATGTCGCGATCAATAGCCTTGCGCGATCCAGACGACCCGCGAGAAATCGTGAGCAGCGAGATCGTGCTGGTGGATCATCAGATACAGACAACCGCTGTCAGTGCCCCACATGAAGTCGTGACTCTCGAGCTGCATCAGCAGGCGCCATTCGTGCGGTGATGTCTCCTGATCGAAGCGCAGTTGCGCCAGGTTTGCGGCTTCGGCTTCGATGTCGTTGTTCTGCAGCGGGATCGGATAGCCAGCGAGGCGGATCGGGGGATTGGGGTCGTCGTCATTGCGGACAGGCAGCAGTGCGCGGTAGCGCTCGATCGCGTCCGGTTCGTTCAGCAGCGCGTCGACATGCACGGAATCGACATCGGGCAGCATCGACTGAGACTCACCAAAGGTGAGCGCCTGCGGCCCATACTGGTCCTTCTTTCTCGCCTTGATCGTCACCGACGGCGCTTCGCCGGCCATTTGCAACACCTGCAATTCGGCTGGCGAGCCAAGCTCATCGCCTTCAACAAGCTCGCCTACCTCGTCGACGCTGACAAAGACGAGCAAGGCACCATCTCGCGGATAGGGACTTGCGTCACCGAGGGCGGCAGCGACAGACGCGAGGTCGATTTGGCATAGCATTGCCATCGGAACACCGTCGTGCTCGGGCAGGAGGCCTTCGGGGAGCAATCCGTGGTCGCCGAGAACGCTGGTCGTGGTTGAGGCCTGTGGCTTCGAAAAGACCGCGTCCAATCTCGGCGATCGCAGCGATGCGGCCAGCCGTTCCTCAGCGTCGTCCGGTCTGCGTTGCGACTTTGCCGCTGCTGCCTTCTTCGGCTGAACCGTGACATCTGGCATCGGCTGCCATTGA
>CAMLKX010000184.1 GCA_946480515.1 uncultured Sphingomonadaceae bacterium
GGGATGTGCGGGCGGTCGTACCTGACGAAGCGGTCGATCCTGGTCGCGGATGTGGATGCGGACAAAGGCGCACAGGTGGTCAAGGAACTGCGCGAACTCGGCGTCGAGGCCGATTTCCGTAGATGTGATGTCACGGTGCGCGACGATGTTGTCGGAGCTGTGCAAGCCTGCGTGGATCGCTTCGGCTCCATCGACATCCTGGTCAATAATGCATTTGGCGGCGGCGGATTGCAGCGCATCGAGACCCTGTCAGACCCTCAATTCGAATCCTGCATGAACATGTGCCTTTACGCCGCGAAATGGTCGATGGAGGCGGCTTTCCCGCACATGCGCGGCCGACATTGGGGTCGAATCATCAACATCGGCTCCCTCAACGGCGTCAACGCGCATTTGGGGACCGCCGAGTATAATGTCGGGAAGGAAGCGCTCCGCGCCTATACGCGTAGCGCCGCGCGGGAATGGGCCGGCTATGGCATTTGTGCCAACATCATCTGTCCCGCCGCGGCGTCAGCCGGCTATCGCGAATTCGAGAGGACGGAGCCGGAGCTCGCCGCAGCCACCACAGCAGCCAATCCGATGGGCCGGATGGGCGACCCGGAAGCGGATATCGGCGGCGTTGCCCTCTTCCTGGCCAGCGAGGACGCGCGTTACCTGACCGGTAACACGCTGTTCGTCGATGGCGGTTCGCATATCAACGGCGCAGGATGGGTGCCCGATCTAGGCCCCGACAGCTAAAGTGCCTGGATGACCTCGATGATATGGCCGTCGAGATCGGTCGCATAAGCCAGCTTCAGTCGATGCTCCGTCATTTCGACGACGGGTACCGTGATGCGCCCACCCGTTTCACTTAGAGCCGCGACAGTCGCTTCAACGTCATCGACCGCGAAGCCGATCACCGTTTCGCCGGGCACCGGCATCGGCCTGTTGGGATAGTGAATCAGGATAAGCTGCGGACGCCCGGGAGCGCCATTCGGTACGGCAAGGATGATCTCCTGCAATTGTTCCCAACCCTCGCCGAATTCGACGTAAGTTACGCGCGAAAGGCCTAGTGTCCGGATGTAAAACTGCTCGGACGCGTGGAGATCACTGACGACGAGTTTGGTGAAGGAAAAACTTAGAGCAGTCATGAAAATAACCTCAGCGCTTGGGAACATTCGCACCCTAAGGGAGGGAGGTTCCCTCAGCAATCCAGTGAGCGAATCCGAAGCCACTGTGCGGATCCGCTGAGCTTGATCGCTGATCGTTTATAGCTGGACCTGCTATGGCGCCTCGACCAATGATGTCCTACCGCTCCGCTAATGGTCGAAGACACACGCAAGGGCTGGGCGGCGGCAAAAAGCCTGGAACAAGCCGTCAATCTCACCGAAGGCCCAATTACCAAGACACTCCTGGTGTTCGCGTTGCCCACGCTTGGCTCGAATATCCTGCAATCACTGAACGGATCGATCAACGCAATCTGGGTGGGGCAGTTGGTTGGTGAAGCGGGACTGGCGGCAACCTCCAACGCCAATCTGATCCTGTTCATGATCTTTTCCCTTGTGTTCGGGTTCGGAATGGCCGCGACCATCCTGGTCGGACAGAGCATGGGCCGCCGCGACATCGCGGGCGTGCGGCGCTCGGTGGGGGCTGGGACTTCGTTATTCTTGGTGCTGGGAATCTGTGCCGCAGCCGGCGGCTGGATCGCGACGCCCTATCTGCTCAATTTACTCGGCACCCCGAAGGAGGTGTTCCACCTCGCTCTTCCATATCTTCAGGTGATGTTCGCCGGACTGCCTCCCAGCCTGATCATGATCCTGCTGACGATGTCCCTACGCGGGACCGGCGACTCAATGACCCCATTTCTGTTCATGCTCCCCGGCACATTGATCGATGTTGCGCTCAACCCGGTGCTCATTCTCGGTCTTGGGCCGGCGCCGGAAATGGGCATCGCCGGCGCAGCAATGGCGTCACTAATCGCCAATTATTGCTCTCTGGCTGCACTCATCCTTTACATTTACGCCAGAGACCTTCCGATCCGCCTCCGCAGGGACGAGTTCGCCTACTTTCTCCCATCGCGGGAGCTGGTTGGAGTGATCGTCCGCAAGGGCGCGCCGATGGGACTTCAGATGATCGTGATGTCGGGTTCGGCGCTGGTGATGATCGGATTGGTCAATCGCGAGGGGACCAGCACCGTGGCAGCCTATGGCGCCGTCAACCAGCTGTGGACCTATATTCAAATGCCGGCGATTGCCATCGGCACCGCGGTGAGCGCAATGGCCGCGCAGAACATCGGTGCCGGTCAGTGGAACCGTGTCGGACAGATTGCCCGCGCCGGAGTGGTCATGAACCTTGCGCTAACCGGGTCGATGGTCGCGGTGCTGGCGCTGGCTGATCATCTCGTGCTTGGCCTGTTCCTCGGCAGCGACAGTCAGGCAATTGCCATCGCCGACCACATCAACCTGGTGGCTGGTTGGAGCTTCATCCTGTTTGGAATCACCATGGTCCTGTCCGGCGTGACTCGCGCAAACGGGGCGACCCTGGCGCCACTGGTGATCATGGCATTGGCACTGCTTCCTGGCCGCCTCGGCGCCATCTTCTTCCTGTTCCGGTGGTTGGAGGCAGACGCAATCTGGTGGAGCTTTCCGGTCGGGTCGGCAGTCTCCACCCTGCTGACGGTCGCTTATTACCGCTATGGTCGCTGGCGCGACTACAAGATCACAGTACCGGCCGCACAAGAGCTCGAGGAGTTCGAGCATTCAGAGGCCGAACCCGCTGGGCGAGTGCACCCGACCGGCTAGTCCATGCGCCGTCCCTCGACGTCGCCGGGATTATTCGGACGTTCCCGCCGGAATCAAACCTTGCGACCCACGCCGAATTGATTCCCGATCATGACCGGTCGGCCAGCCGACCTTCGCACCGGCACCATCTTCTCGCTCTGTACGGGTTTTCCGGCTTCGTCGCTCAACGTCGCGACGATCTTCTTACTTGCGACTTCGATCACCTCGCCAGTTGAGGGGTAAGCGTAGCGGCCGTCGTTATTGAACATGATCCAACCGGGCTGATAGCGAACTTGTATGCTCGTCATCTGGCGAGGTGGCATGACCGTCGCGTCAAAGACATGCACGTGCTTGTTTGCCCCATCAACGATCCAGAGCTCCCTTTCATCGGGTGTTAGTCCAATGCCGTGGCTTGGGCAGCCGTGTCGTTCCACGGGCCCCTTGCGAAATCCCGCGACCTCAATGCGATGAAGGCGTGCTCCGGTTCTTAAATCCCCAACTTCGAAGCCGAGCAGATTGTTGACGTTGACGAAACACAGCGTCTTACTCCCGTTGACAGTGAACGGCCGGACGACGCTGCTGAAGGGGCCTACACCCCGCACGATTGCATGGCGATGCGCATCGGCAATACTCAGCGTCGCCGACTTCAACCCGGCAAGATAGGCTTCGCTGCCATCGAGGCTGATGATGGTGTTGTGCGCGCCGGACTTCGGTTCGATCTTCGCCAGCACTTCGCCGTCGGTCGCGCGGACAACGTGCCAATGTGGGCCTTCGAAGGAGGGCACATAGAGCGTCGCCCCGTCAGGAGCGATCGCCAGCCGATCGCACCCGCCTTCATAGCGGCGTTCCCACAGCCATTCCTCGGTCGTGAGATCGAGGCACGCCATAGCCTCACTCGTTGTTTGAAATAGGCGCCCGCTGGCGGCTGAACCGGCTAATCCCTTGACCCGGTAAGGCCGCGATCCTGCCGTTTCCACTGGCCTGATCCGGCGAAGGAGCTTGTGGCCATTCGCGATGTCATAGACCAGGATCCCTTCGCCTCCCCATTCGAGATAATTCCGAACCCCGGGTAGCGCCACGTAAAGAAGCTCGTCGTCGGTGCGCCCGCTGCCCGAGCTTGAGCCGGTCATGCAGGCGGTCAGAAGGGAGGGCAAAGTGGTGGTAGCGGCAACAGCGCCCCCACCCTTGAGCAGGCTGCGGCGATCCGATCTCATTTATTCCTCCTTGTCCCGGCACCAACGCGCGCACGGCACGCGTTCAATACTGCAGCTGCGCCTTCCAGATGCCGCTATCCACCAGATGCTTGATTTCTTCGCGCACGAGACGGACGATGATGCGCGTGGAACGGGTTAACTGTTCCTCACGCGGCATTCCGAGCACCAGCTGTCGGACGATCGGTGGATGACCGATCGGGG
>CAMLKX010000185.1 GCA_946480515.1 uncultured Sphingomonadaceae bacterium
GCAGATTGGGCCGGAGGTGCCAACGCTGGACTATCTTGACGGCGAGCCGTTCGAAGGAGGGATCCGGTCGCGGCACCGCATCGAAGTCGAGGCGGGCTGGTACAACAACGGTCTTGGCGCTCGGCTGTCCGCCGATTGGCAGAGCGGCGGCACGGTCGACCAAGGCGACGCCGACGATTTGAAGTTTTCACCGCTCGCGACCTTTGACCTGCGGCTGTTCGCAAATCTTGGCGAGCGGTTCGAGTTGGTGACCCGCTATCCGTGGCTGCGCGGCACGCAGGTCCGCTTCTCGGTCGACAATCTGTTCAATGCCCGCCAGCGGGTTCGCGACGAGACTGGGCAAGTTCCGGTCAACTATCAGCCCGACCTGCTCGACCCGCTGGGAAGGACCATCAGCGTCTCCATTCGCAAGGCATTTCTGCCGCCTCGTGGCAGCTTCCGTCGGGAGCAGCCCGCAAGCAATCGCTGAGGACGTTACCGAGTGAGGGTCGGATCAGGCCACGCCTTCGGGCGTTGATGCCGGATGAACAGCGCGGGAATTCGCCGGATGATCCTCGCCGTCGTGGCGGTAGCTTGTTCCTTTCCGGCGTTCAGCCAATCCGTGCCTCGCCTCAACCCGGAAGCGGCGGCGCTGTTTGAGCGGGATTCCGTGCTTCGCGAGTGGGCGCTGCAGTTCCATGATCGCAATGGCGACGGCTGGCTCACCAGCTTCGAAGCACATGCAGCGGCGGTCGCCTTCAAGCAGATCGCCGACTCGAACCGCGATGGCCGCGTCAGTGTTTACGAGTTCGGCGAAGGCCGCGATTTCATCCGCGCCCGCTGGTAGCGCTCAGCCGGCCATGCGTTTCGCCGACAGGCCCAACACCATCTGATTGGCGCGCTCGTATGACAGCGGCTTGCCGAACAGATAACCCTGGATCGTGTCGCAGCCGAGTTCGCGCATCCGCTCGAAATCTTCGGCCGTCTCGACACCCTCCGCGGTGATGCTCATGCGGAAGCTCTTGGCGAGGTGCACGATCGACTGGATGATGGCGACATTTTCCGACCGTGTGCCGGCCTCGCGGACGAAGCTGCCGTCGATCTTCAATTTGTGGAACACCGCCTTGTTCAAATAGCCGATCGAGGAATAGCCGGTTCCTAAGTCGTCGAGCGCGATCCCAACGCCGAGCGCGCGCAGGCGCCGAAGCGTATCGAGCACCTGGCCGCTGTCGCCAAGGAACACGCCCTCGGTGACTTCCAGCTCCAGCCGGTTGGGAGGGAGCTTATATTTCGCGAGAGTCTGGGCCACCATGTTCGGGAGCGCAGGGATCGCGATCTGACGCGGCGAGATGTTGACAGCCACAGTGATTGGCTCGGGCCAGCTGGCAATCGCCTTGCATGCCTCATCGAGCACGAACTCACCCACGGCCATCATCATCCCGGTTTCTTCGACGACGGGGATGAACAGCGCGGGCGAGACCAGTCCACGCTGCGGATGATTCCAGCGGATCAAGGCCTCGAAGCCAGTGAGCTTCTGATTGCGGGCGTTGATCAGGGGCTGGAACAGCAGGTGGAACTGCTTGAGGTTCATCGCCTGACGGAGGTCGGACTCAAGGCGGACGCGATCTTCCTGCTCCGACTGGAGCTCGCTCGAGAAGTAGCGGGCAATGCCGCGGCCAGCGCCCTTCGCTTCATACAGCGCAAGGTCGGCCTTGAGGATCAGGTCGTCGACGGTCGCGCCATCGATCGGGCCGAATGCGCAGCCAATCGACACCCCGATGCAGATTTCGATCTGGTCGATGATGTACGGCTGGCTGATCGCATGAATGATGCGGTCGGCCAGGTTTTCGACCTTCTTGCGGCTCTGGGCGTCGCCGATGACGATGGCGAACTCGTCGCCGCCCATCCGGCCCACATGGCCGTCGGCACCAACTTCCTCGGTTAACCGCTTCGCGACTGCCTGAAGCACCGCGTCTCCCTTCGGGTGACCGAAGGTGTCGTTGACCGGCTTGAAGCCGTCGAGGTCGAGAAACATGATCGCACAGGGGACATTGCTGCTGCACGCATGGCGCAGGGCTTCGCCCAACAACTGGCGAACACGGCCACGGTTGGGCAAGCCGAGCAGCACGTCCATGTTGGCGAGGTGGGTCAGCCGCTCCTGCGTGTTGCGCACGTCCGTGATATCCGACCCGACGCCGCGGAATCCACCGAATCGCCCGGCCGTGTCGATGATCGGGTCTCCGGCGATCGAGATCCAGCGCGGTCCGTGGCTGGTCTGAAGCTCCATCTCGAGCGAGTTGAACGGCTGCTTTTCGAGCATTTTGCGGCCCAGCTCGGCATTGCCGCCGAGCAGCGCCGGCAGGGAATAGCCGAGGATCTGGCTTGAAGGACGCCCAAGCAGGGCGGTCATTCGGGAACTGATGTAGGTGACGCGATTCTCGTCATCGACCTGCCACAACCAGCCCACGCCGCGCCGTTCATATTCCTGCAGCAGCAGGCTTGCGCTTTCTGATTGGCTGCCGACGTCAGCGTTGGTCTTGAGCTGGTGGTACGCCCAGCGGGCGACGGTCATGACGCCGAAAACCGCCACACCCAGCGTGTAGAGGATCGAGAGCATGCTCTGAAACGGGACGGAGCTCGGCTCCAGCAGAAGCATGGTACTGACGGCCGCGGTGAACAGGGACATCCAGGCCACAACGCAGGACTGAACGACGACAAGTCCGAGCGCGGCGATGCCCAGACCAGCCACGATCGATGCCACAATGACTTGCCGCGACGGATCGAGCATTGGGAAGGCGTAGAGCGGCAGGGCCAGAAACACAGCTCCGCGCACAAGTACGTCGCCAATCATCTGCCAATTGGGAACCTGCCGCGCGGAACGGCCAACGTGGGTGACCGCCTGATTGCGAGCAAGCTGCATCGCCCCGAAGTTGATAATCGCGATGGCCGCAACCCAAACAGCGAGAAGGATGCCATCCACCTCCCCCCATGTTCCAATCGCCAACAACCCTGCGGCGATCCCATTGGCTGCCGCAAAGAAGGGTGCCAGCTGCCCGCGCGAGATCAGCTGAATGTCGCGCAGCGGCGAGCTGTCGGTTTCGACATGCTGACTCGACACGCCAATCGACTCGCCGTCAGGGAGACGGGCGGCAATCATCCGTTTGTAACGATCTGGTGCCTCGTACATTCGCTCTCGCTTTCTGGTCACCATCGGCGGTAACCGAAGAGAGTTGAGAGGCGGTTAAGACGAGGGCGTAACCTGCTGCTTTTCAAGATGGAGCGAGTCCAGCTCGCGAGTCACGATCGGGTGGTAAAGCGGCCTCGCCTGCCGGTAGATCCGCGCAGCAATCGGCCTTCCCCATTTTTCATCTTTGGCCAGGGCCAGGATCAACGGGCGAACGAACTTCCGGCGACCAATGCTGGTCAGGAAGCTCTCCAACGACGGGATTGCCGGGTCGAACCGGTTGGCGACCGCCAACTCCAGCCAGGCAAAGCGGATCTCGCTGTTGGTCGCATCCGACAGGGACAATGTGCGGTCCAGTTGCGCGAGACGCGCTTGCGCCAGGCGGCGTGGCAGCTGGTCAAGGAAGCGAAGCTTCTCCGCCGTATTCCACCGGCGCCACGCGGAGGCATCCAGGCTGCCGCGCGCTGCGAATGACGATGCGGCAGAATCCACGGCGGCAAAGACCTTCGGGTCGGACGGAACCGAATTGCCTGGAAGCCCCGGACGATAGACCCAGTCATCAAGCTTCAGTTCGCGCTCCAGACGCTGGTTGCCAGCGATGAGATGTTGCCGAACTTCGCTCAGAAACATGGCTGTGGTCACCGGCTCGAAGGCATGACGGTTGAACCAGCTGCGCAAGAAGGCATCGAACCGCTCTCGTCCGACCGACGCTTCGATCCGGCGGAGGAAGGCGGCCCCCTTTTCATAAGCGATCTCGGTCAGGCCGGAGTCCGGGTGACGGCCGGCAAGATCGAGATGAAGCCGCGTGTCGGGCGCCTTCGATCCGCCGAGCCGGGCGATCTCCTCATTCAGCGAGGCTGTTCCGAGGGCAATCTGTTGTGCTGCCGTAACTGGCCCGAACAACTCTTCGACAATGCGTCGCTCGGCATAGGTTGTGATCCCCTCATTGAGCCAAAAGTCGGACCAGGTGGCGTTGGTCGCCAGGTTCCCGGACCAGCTATGGGC
>CAMLKX010000186.1 GCA_946480515.1 uncultured Sphingomonadaceae bacterium
TCCTCTAGCGCAACAAGCGCCTATGCGCGATTCCCGATCCAGCAACGTCGACGCCGGTTGAACGTGCCTTGCATACATAACTGCCCGAGCGCCCCTTCCCATTGCCGCAGGCGCCGGTATATGGGCGCACCTCTGCTGGGGCGTCGCCAAGTGGTAAGGCACCGGTTTTTGGTACCGGCATTCGCAGGTTCGAATCCTGCCGCCCCAGCCAGCTTCCTCTAGTTCCGCACGGGTGATCCGGGCAGTGCAAAGGCGACGTAAGCGGAGCCTTGCGGTCCCTTCGGGTCGCGCTGGCCGCTGGTGGCAATCACAACATACTGCCGGCCATCGATCATGTAGGTGATCGGCGTCGCGACGCCCGCATAAGGCAGGTCGGTCTGCCACAACAATCTGCCAGTGGCGCTGTCGAACGCCCGGAACTTGCGGTCGTAGATCGTCGCGCCAATGAACAGCAGCCCGCTCGCGGTTACCACCGGGCCGCCGTAATTTTCCGAGCCGGTGTCGGTCAGCCCCTTCGCTGCCAAGGCGGGATACTGCCCGAGCGGAACCTTCCAGAGATACTGGCCGGTGTTGAGGTCGATCGCGTTCAATGTCCCCCACGGCGGCTTCACCGCCGGATAGCCATCGGGGTCCGCGAACCGCTCGTACCCCGTGAACATGTAGCGCGAGGCCTTGCTCCCGCCGAGCAGACCATACTCCCGTCGCAGCGCCTCGGGGAGGCTAGGTGGGAGGAGTAGAGTTGGAGCGGGAGAGGTCGATTTTCCGAGCAAATAGTCGACTAGCGCGGTGCGATCAGCGGCGGCGATGTGCGGGAAGCCCGGCATGCGGCCCCGACCTCCCGCAATCACCGCTTCGATGCGCGTGCGGGTCAGCCGCTTGCCCACGTCGATGAGCCCCGGAAACGCTGGGGGGATGCCTTTGCGATCCGCTCCATGGCAGGAGGCACAATTCTGGACATAAAGCGACTCTCCCTTGCTGTTCGTGCGTCGGTTCTCCGCGAGTCCTCCGAGCCATGGGACGAACAGGATGCCGCGCTTCCGGTCGGCGGCCGATCCGCCCCACTGGGCACCACCGTCGAAGCCGGGGAACACGACGGTTTTCCGCTGCACCTCAAGTGGGGTGAACGGTCCTTCGTTGCGAAGATTGCGAAACCGGCGAAGCACCGCCGCTCGAGCTTGCGGCGTTCGGTCGGTCAGCAGGTCTTCGGTGAGAAGCTGGCGCGCAAAGGGAGCGGGGAGGGTTGGGAAGGGCTGTGTGGGCGAGGTCCGCTCGCGCGGAAGGCTGGTTTGCGGGACTGGCCGCTCCACAATCGGAAACAAGGGCTTGCCGGTCACGCGGTCGAACAGGAATACGAAACCCTGCTTGCTGGTTTGTGCGACCGCATCGACGCGCCGGCCGTCGCGAACAACCGTCAGCAGCGTCGGCGGAGACGGGAAATCACGGTCCCACAAGTCGTGATGAACGCCCTGAAAGTGCCAGATCTTGCGGCCCGTGCTTGCGTCAAGCGCGAGCAGAGTGTTGGCGTAAAGATTGTCTCCGAGCCTTTCCGTGCCATCGAAGTCGGGCGAAGCGGAGCCGGTCGGGACGTAGACAATGCCGCGCTGCTCATCGAGCGCCATGCCGGCCCAGTTGTTGGCGCCGCCTGCCTCGGCCAAAGCCTCCCTGGGCCAGGTCTCGGCACCCGGTTCACCTTCCGCCGGAGTGGCTCGGAAGGTCCAGCGCGGCTTGCCGGTGCGCACATCAAAGGCGCGAATGTGCCCAGGCGCTGCCGGCAACCCCTCGCCGGTGCGGAAGCCCGTGATCAGCAGGTCACGATAGATGATTCCGGGCGAGGTCAAGAACACGCCGAAACTTGCCGGATCGCGACCCATGCCGTCGCGCAGATCGATCCGCCCGCCTTGCCCGAAGCTCGGGATTGGCCGGCCAGTCGTCAGATCGAGCGCGTAGAGGGAGGAGGCGGACGTGACGAACAGCCGCTGGTCGACCCCATCGCTCCAGTAGGTCAGCCCACGCGCAGGTTGGAAGCTGACCTCGCCCGAGGTAAAACGCCAGCGCGGCTTGCCGGTGGCCGCGTCGAGCGCGTGGACACTCTGATCCGGACCATAGCCATAGAGAGTGCGGCCAATCACAATCGGGCTGGTCTGCACGCCGCCGACGCCAGTCTCGAACCGCCATGCCTGGACCAGCTGTGCGACATTGGTCGGGTTGATCTGCGTCAGCTCCGAGTATCGGTCACTCGCGGGGCTCCCGCCATAGACGCGCCAATCAACATTGCGCTGCGGCTCCTGCGACGATGCTGCCGTAACGCCCACGAGCAACGCGACCGTCACTGAAAAGCGGCTGAATTGGCGGCGGGCCAAGAGGCGGCCAGGGCGAGATCGCATTCGGTGGGTCATATCACGCGATGATTAGGGGTAGGGGCTCACCGCGCAAGCCATGGCCTGTGCAACAGGTCAGCAGATGGAATGTCACTCCGGCTGATGTAAGTCTTGGGCCATGCCAAAGGCCAACACAGGCGTGGTTCTCCTGCGCAGGCGCGTGATCGACCCGCTGCTCAGGTTGCTGGTGCGACCGGTGTACCGGTTGTTTGCCTTGTCGTGGATTGTGCGGCGTCCCCGAACGTTCGGCGTTCATGCATTGCCGCTGACGCCAGAAGGCAGGATCGTTCTGGTGAAGTTACGTTATGCAGGCGGCTGGCGACTGCCTAGCGGCGGGCGCGGCGAGAGTGAGGATCCAGAGGCGGCGGTGCTTCGTGAACTGCGCGAGGAGATCGGGATGATCCGTCACGGCCGGGTTGAGGCGGCTGCTATCCTCGAGGAAGTCGCCGACCATCGGCGCGATCCGTGTCGCTCTTCGTGGTCCGAGACGTCGAGTATCAGCCGCGCTGGTCATGGGAGGTCGAGCAGGTGATCGAAGCAGCTCCCGATCAGCTTCCGCAAGGGCTGTCCCCGCGCGCAGCGGGCTGGCTGAACGCGATCGAACACCGCATCTGACGAGAGGCCGAAAAGGTAAGCCCCGTCGCTTCTCAGCGGCGGGGCTCCCTAGCGCTCATATCGTCACGACATGAGCTGCAATCGCGCATCCGATGATTGAACTTTCATCCAATGATCCGACGAGCAAGGTGAAAACGCGGTCCGCGTAACTCAGTTCCGCATCAACGGACATATGGCCGTAGTTTTTCTCCAGGACACAGTCGGGCAGCAGTTTCGTCAGTGCGGGGTCGGTTCTCCCGGAACGACAGTGTCCTCGCCGAGAATGCGGCGGATATAGAGTTCCTTGACTGCGACGTAGATCACGACCGTCAGAGGCGCCGCAAGAAGCACGCCCAACGGGCCGAACACCAAGCCCATAGCGATCAACGCAAACAGGGTGAGGGCCGGCGGGAGCGACACCGCCTTTCGCTGCACGATCGGCGTAATCAAATAGCCTTCGACTTGCTGTACGGCCGCAAGGAGGAAGAGGGTGGCGATGACGGTCTGAGTGCCCATCGTCGCCGCGATCAGGAGCGCCGGGACGGCTGTCAACAGCGGTCCGGCGTAAGGAATGAATTCCAGCATCCCCGCCAGCAGCCCCAGTGCGATCGCGGACGGCAAGCCGATCAGCCATGCGCCAATTCCAGTCAGGACCCCCACCAGCAGCATCGCCACCAACTGTCCGACCAGCCACAGCCGAAGGGCGCCGCCCGACGCGTCAAGCGTCTCTTCAACCGCCGGGCGAAGCGGCTTGGGGAACAGCTTCAGCAAACCAGTACGATAAAGCCGCGGCTGGAATGCGAGGTAGATCCCACCGATCAGGATTGCGAAAAAGCCGGCGATCGCCGTTCCCAGGGACATGACATAATAGCCAGCGCCGGACACGCTGCGGCCGAGCATCAGGTTCAGCCATTCAAGGAAGGGACGCCCAAGCGGACTCTCCCGGAGCCGCTCCTCAGTGGCCCTCCATGCTTCTGGAACAATGTTCCCGAGTTCGCTGACCTGGGTGCTCACTTCGGATCCGAAAATCCAGCCGATCAGGCCAAAGATCAGCAGGAGCAGAAGGATGGTGGCCGTCAGCGCCCATTCCGCCGAGATCCGGCCGGAGCGTGCGAGCGGATCGGCGACCCCGTGCAGCAGAACGGCGAAAATCACAGAGCCGAAGGCAA
>CAMLKX010000187.1 GCA_946480515.1 uncultured Sphingomonadaceae bacterium
TGTTGCTCGTTCTTGCGATCCACCGACCACGCCGCAAACGATCGGTCGCCTGGAAACCGGCACGCGCACCGTTTCCGTCGGCTGGCTCAACCGCATTGCCACCGCGCTTGGAGTGGAGGCCTCTGACCTCGTCGATCATCCTGACCGGGCTGAGCTGGAGTTGGTAGCGGTTCTCACCCCGGGTGGAGCGACGGCCCCCAAGCGCTCGGCACTCGTGGTTCCGCCGCGCCCTTCAGGCGGGCAGGTCGCCGTCACCGTGTCCGGCGGAATCGGCGACTATCGCACCGGCGACGAAATCTGGTGCGACCGGCTCTCCCCGGACGAGTTCGGCCGCGCGATGAACCGCGACCTGCTGATCCCCAGGCCCGCGGGAAGGTTCCTGTTCGGCCGGATGATCGGCCGCGAGGATGGCAAAATCCATCTGCTTCCGCTTGGCCCGGGCGCCCGTCAGCAAGTCGTCAGCGATCCGCCCTGGGCGGCGATGGCCGTGCGGCTGGTGCGAAGCTTATAACGTTCGCGGGAGGTTCGGGAGGCTGGTGGGCGCTGACGGGCTCGAACCGCCGACCGCTTCGGTGTAAACGAAGAGCTCTACCAACTGAGCTAAGCGCCCCTGCGGGGATAGCGGCTAGTGCCATGCGCGGTTTCGCGCGGCAAGTCGCCAGTGCTCGCTCCCCCCATGTTGCTCCTCCCAATCGAGCCGCTAAGAGAAGCGCCATGGAAGCGTCCCCGAAGCTGCTCTTGCGCCGCCGCTTCCTGCCAATTTTCGTCACCCAGTTTCTCGGCGCGTTCAACGACAATCTGTTCCGGACGGCGATGGTCATGCTGGTCATCTACGGCATCTATCGCGACGCGGCGCAGGAGGCGGCGTTCAGCGCGATCGCCGGCGGCCTGTTCATCCTGCCATTCTTCCTGCTGTCGGCGCTGGCCGGGCAGCTGGCAGATGCGCGGGACAAGGCGAAGATCGTGCGGATCGTTAAAACCGCCGAGATCTTGATCATGGTCGTGGGTGCAGCGGGCCTGATCTGGCACAATGTCCCGCTGCTGCTGCTCGCGCTGACTGCAATGGGCGTTCACTCGACGTTCTTCGGGCCTATCAAATATGCGATCCTGCCGCAGCACCTGCACCCAGACGAAGTGCTTGGCGGGACCGGGCTGGTCGAAGCTGGCACCTATATCGGCATCCTCGGCGGGACGATCCTCGGCGGTCTGCTGGTGATGCGCGACGCGGGGGGCGGTTTTCATGCGGAGTGGGCGGCTGCGGCGGTGCTGATCGTTGCGCTCATCGGCCGTCTTGCGGGCGGCTTCGTCCCCCCTGCCCCGCCTGCGCCGGAGCCCGATGTTCCAGATGAATATCCGCGCCGCGGGCTCGACTGGCATATCGTACGCGCGTCATTCACGCTGGTACGCGCGACCATGCACATCCCGCGCCTGTTCCTCGCCATTCTTGCGATCAGCTTCTTTTGGGCGATGGGCGCCGTCCTCGCCGCTCAGTTCCCGCCGCTAGTCAAGAATGTGTTCGGGGCCGATCAGGGCGTCGCCACCTTGTTCCTGGCGATCTTCTCGGTCGGCGTGGCGGTCGGCTCGATCGCGATCAACCGGCTCCTCAAGGGTACAGTGGCGGCACGCTTCGCGCCTGCTGCGGCACTGGCGATGGGCTTCTTCGTGCTCCTGCTTTACTTCCTTGCGGATGGCTGGCCCCGGTCCGATCACCTGGTGCCGCTCGGTGACTTCCTCGGTCAGGAGAACGCCTGGGCCGTGCTTGCAGTGCTGTTCGGGGTTGCTGTTTCAGGCGGCATGTTCGTCGTGCCGCTCTATGCCTTTCTGACGACCACCGTCCCACAGGCGGAGACGGCGCGCACGGTTGCGGCCAACAACATCGTCAATTCGGGCTTGATGGTGGCGGCGACGCTGGTGCTGACAGCCGCCGTTGCAGCCGGAGTTTCTGTGACCGACAGCCTGTTCATCGTTGCCATTTCGAGCATCATCGCCGCCTGGCTTGGCTGGCGGCTGCACAAGGCCTGCGACTGACGATCAGCCGATAAAGATCGACACGAACAGGAAGCCGCCGGCGAAGGTCGTCAAGAACAGTCGTAGGTCAGCCGAGTTGGTCTCAACAGACCGGTGCCAGCCGCCCACCTCACTGCGAACCCGGCGAACAAATGCGCTGGGGTAGAGGGCGGGTTGAGGCACAGTCGAACGCATGGCCAATCCTTAACGCGATTTTTACCATCGCGCCAACTGACCTGGGACGTTCGTAGTTCCCCGGTGTTTCTTTTTGGAATGCCCTAGCCTGCCGCTTGCTGCGGGAGCAGATCCACAAGCGTGCCGGCGCGGCCAGCAAGCAGCTCGCCGGCCTCGTCCGCGCTCATTGGCTTGCCGAAATACCAGCCCTGACCGATGTCGCAGCCATAGGCGAGCAGCGCCGCGTGAGTCGCCGCGTCTTCAATGCCTTCGACTGTCACCGGGATGTCGATCGCCGATGCGAGGGTCGTGACTGCGCGAATGATCGCTGCGCTCTGCCGGTCGCGGTGAATGGTGGACACGAAGTTGCGATCGATCTTGATCATATCAAACGGCAGCGACCGCAGATGCGCGAGCGACGAGAAGCCGGTGCCGAAATCGTCGAGCGCGAGCCTGATCCCCTGGTTTTTCAGACTGCCGGCAATCGACCGGGCCAGTTCAAGATCGGTGAACAGGGAGCTTTCCGTGATTTCGATCATGAGCCTGTGAGCAGGGAACCCGGTCTCCGTCAGCATCCGCACCAGTTTCTCGGCCAACCAGCTATCGGCCAGTTGCGTCGGCGAGATATTGACGGAAATCTTGATCTGCGGGTCCCAACTCGCGCTTTGCAGCAGCGCCGCCTGAATGATCCGCTCCGACAGTTCGCCGATCAGCCCGGTTTCCTCCGCGATGGGGATGAACACGTCCGGCCCGATCTTTCCCCGGGAAGGATGCTGCCAGCGCGCAAGCACCTCGAAGCCGATGACCGCGCCGGTCCTGAGATCGACCTGCGGCTCAAAAAAGGGAACGAATTGTTCGTGAGCAAGGCCAAGCCGGATGCCCTGTTCGATCTCGCTTCGGGCAATCAGCGCGTTTTCCATTCCCTTGTCGAACCAGATCGGCCGGCTGGAAAGGCTGCTTTTGGCGTGGTCCAGCGCAATGTCGGCGCGCCGTAACAGATCAGCCACCCCGCACTCAGACGCGTTTTGCTCGGCGATGCCGGCATAGGCTCCGACCTGAAGCAGCTTGGAATCGACGTCGAACGGGCGGCTGATGAACAGCAGCAAGGTTCGGCACAGCTCTTCCGCCGACCGGCTTCGCGCGGAGGCCGACGACAAGGCAATTGCAAACTCGTCGTTGCTGACGCGTCCGGCGACCGCTGCGCTGGGCAGCGCATCTCGAATCGATCTTGCGATCAGGCTCAGCAGGCGCTCGCTTGCCTCGTGTCCGTGGCGGTCGTTGATGGCTTTGAACCGGTGCATCTGGACCGACAGAATGACTAGCTGGTCACCATCGGCCATCGCCTTGGTCCGCAGCTGCTCGGCGGCGTCGGCGAAGCCCTTGCGGTTGAGAAGACCGCTGAGCGGATCGGTCGAGGTCAGCAGGGCCGCCTGGCGCTCCCCTTCTGCGCGTAGATCACGTTCATGCTGCAGGTCGACATAACGACGCCAGCCGAACTGGATCAGGGCAAGGTTGAGGGCAAGGGCGATCCCTTGGATTTCAAGCCAATCGCCGAATTGATCAGTCGAGCCGACACTCAGCTCCCGGAAGAACAGCGTTCCGTTGAGGATCAGCAACAGCACCGCGGCGACGAGCAAGGTTAACGCAAGCACGTCTCGACGTGGGCCGTCGACCGAGCCGGCAAGCGCAGAAATGCCGCGATCAGATATGGTCAGGGTCGCGCTCACCCGGCCGAAGGTAGCTTCAATGGTTTAACGATTTATCCACAGGCCGGCTGCGTGACGTCGCTGGCATCGGGGATGAGGTCCGACCTAGACTTGCAGCCGACCAGCGGGCAACGTCGCGCAGCGATCGCATTCACGTTGCATCGATCGCTGTTCTGGAGAGTGCGCAGTTGGGGGACCGGAGCACAGCCGCCGCGACAAAGCCGGTAGGACGGCCGCGACGGCTCAGCATC
>CAMLKX010000188.1 GCA_946480515.1 uncultured Sphingomonadaceae bacterium
TTCCTGGCCGACGACGCCACTGAATCGATCATCATGATCGGTGAGATCGGCGGCGACGCGGAAGAGCAGGCTGCTCAGTTCCTGATCGACGAAGCCAAGCGCGGCCGCAAGAAGCCGATGGTTGGCTTCATCGCCGGCCGTACCGCGCCTCCGGGGCGGCGGATGGGCCATGCCGGCGCGATCGTGTCGGGCGGCCAGGGCGGTGCCGAGGAGAAGATCGCGGCGATGGAAGCGGCGGGCATCCGAGTGAGCCCGAGCCCGTCCGAGCTGGGCCGGACGCTGTCTCAGTTGTTAAACAGCTAGATGCTTTGAAGTCCCCGTGTTGACGGGGAAAGGTGTAACGATGGACGCAATCGACTTCGAGCGCGACGAGGGGCCTAGTTGGCAGCGGCCGAATTGGCCGATCGCCGAGCTCGATGAGGTCAATCGCGGTCTCGACCCGACTGAAGCCCTGATTGAAGCCCGCGTGGCGGAAGGTGCGCGGAAGTCCGCTGCTGGTGCCGGAGCGGACGCTGATGCGATCCGTCGCGCCGCCGATGAATCCATTCGCGCGATGATGTTGATCCGGACCTATCGTGTTCGCGGTCATCTGGCGGCGAAGCTCGATCCCCTCGGCAAGGACCATCACAGCTTCCCGGTCGATCTCACTCCCACCTATCACGGGTTTGATGACGGGGATCTCGACCATCCGATCTATCTGGGCGGCACGCTCGGATTCGCACAGGCGTCGATCCGCCAGATCGTCAAGACCCTGAAGGCCAACTACTGCGGCCACGTCGGCCTTGAGTATATGCACATCAATGATGTGGAGGAGCGCCGCTTCCTTCAGGAGCGCATGGAGGGCACCCAAGCGGTGATCGCCTTCACTCCGGAAGGCAAGAAGGCGATCCTCGAGAAGGTGATCCACGGCGAGCAGTGGGAGAAATTCCTGGCTCGCAAATATGTCGGAACCAAGCGGTTTGGCCTCGATGGCGGCGAAAGCGCCATCCCGGCCCTTGAGAGCGTGATTAAATATGGCGGTCAGCTCGGGGTGACCGAGATTGACGTCGGCATGGCCCACCGCGGCCGTCTCAATGTGCTCGCCAACGTCATGGGCAAGCCCTATCGCGCGATTTTTCACGAATTCGCCGGAGGGGCATCCAACCCGGCGGATGTCGGCGGGTCGGGCGACGTCAAATATCACCTCGGAACATCATCGGACCGCGAGTTCGACGGGATCAAGGTCCATCTGTCGCTGCAGGCGAACCCCTCCCACCTCGAAGCCGTCGATCCGATCGTCCTCGGCAAGGCGCGGGCGGTCCAAACCATCCGCGGCGACAAACATGGCGATACGGTGTTGCCGATCCTGCTTCATGGCGATGCAGCGTTCGCGGGCCAGGGCATTGTTGCGGAATGTTTCGGGTTCTCGGGCCTCCCCGGCTACGGCACCGGCGGGACCATCCATTTCGTCATTAACAATCAGGTCGGCTTCACCACTTCGCCGCAGTTCGCGCGGAGCTCTCCCTATCCGTCGGACATCGCCAAGTCGGTTCAGGCACCGATCCTCCACGTTAACGGGGACGATCCGGAAGCAGTGACCTTCTGCTGCAAGCTGGCGATCGAGTTCCGCCAGCGGTTCAACCGCGACATCGTGATCGACATGTGGTGCTATCGCCGCTTCGGTCACAACGAGGGTGATGAGCCGAGCTTCACGCAGCCGCTGATGTATGCGGCGATCAGTGCTCATCCGCCGATCAGCGAGATCTACGGCAAACGGCTGATCGGCGAGGGGATCGTCGACCAGGCTTGGATCGACCAGCGCACCAAGGATTTCACCGATCACCTCGAAAGTGAGTTCGCGGCCGGGACGACCTATCTGCCGAACAAGGCTGACTGGTTTGAAGGCCGCTGGACCGGCCTCAACCAGCCGGAGGACCCGGTCACTGGTCGCCGCAACGCGACCACGGCGGTTACCGAGAACGAGCTTCGTCGCGTTGGCGAGGTGCTGACGACGCCCCCTAACGGGCTGACCATCCATAAGACCCTTGGTCGCATCCTCGATGCCAAGAAGGCCATGTTCAAGAGCGGTGGCGCGTTCGACTGGGCGACCGCGGAGGCGCTGGCATTCGGGACCTTGATTGCCGAGGGGCATAATGTGCGGCTGTCCGGCCAGGACAGCGGTCGCGGCACCTTCAGTCAGCGTCACGCCGCGTGGGTTGATCAGCTCAACGGACAGAAGTTCATCCCGCTGCAGACCATCGAGGGCGGCCGGTTCGAAGTGCGCGATAGTCCGCTGTCCGAGTTCGGAGTGCTCGGCTTCGAATATGGCTATTCACTCGCCGATCCGCGCACGCTTGTTCTGTGGGAAGCGCAGTTCGGCGATTTCGCCAATGGCGCGCAGGTGATCTTCGATCAGTTCATCGCGTCCGGCGAGGCAAAATGGCTCCGCGCCTCCGGCCTCGTGGTCCTCTTGCCGCATGGCTATGAGGGGCAGGGACCGGAGCATAGCTCCGCTCGTCTGGAGCGATATCTGCAGCTCTGCGCGGAAGATAATCTTCAGGTCGCGAACTGCACGACTCCGGCCAACTATTTCCATATCTTGCGGCGTCAGCTGCTGCGTGATTTCCGCAAGCCGCTGATCCTGATGACTCCCAAGTCGCTGCTTCGTCACAAGATGGCTGTGTCCACCGTTGACCAGTTCACTGGCGACAGCCACTTCATGCGGATCTTGAGTGATCCCAACGCTCCTGCTCCTGAAAAGACGAAGCGCCTTGTGCTTTGCTCTGGCAAGGTCGCTTATGATCTGATCGAGGCGCGCGACGCGGCCAATGCATCCGACACGCAGATCGTCCGCGTCGAACAGCTCTATCCATTTCCGAGCCAGCCGTTGATTGTACGGCTGAAGGCGATGAAGAATCTCGAGACGCTCGTCTGGGCTCAGGAGGAACCGCGCAACAATGGCAGCTGGTTCTTCGTCGAGCCTTATCTTGAAGAGTGCCTGACCGAAGCCGGGTTTGACGGACTGCGTCCGATTTATGCGGGTCGGCCTGCCGCTGCTTCTCCTGCTACCGGGCTGGCGAAGCGCCATGCCGCCGAGCAGTCGGCGCTGATCGATGCAGCGCTTGGGCGCGGCAGCCAACCGGCGCAGCGCAAGCGCGCAAGCTAAGAAAGCAAAAGGACAAACATGGCAACCGATGTCACCGTACCCGCCTTGGGTGAATCGATCACGGAAGCGACCGTTGGTCAGTGGCTGAAACAGCCCGGTGACGTGGTTGCAGCGGATGAACCGATCGCCAGCCTTGAAACCGACAAGGTCGCGGTCGAGGTGCCCTCGCCGGTCGCCGGAGTGCTCGGCGAGCAGCTGGTGGCCGAAGGCGATACGGTGGAAGTCGGGGCGGTTATTGCCCGGGTCGAGAGTTCGGATGCTGCCCCTGGCGCGGTCAACCCTGCTGGAGCCGGTGAGAATCCAGCGCTGCGCGGCGATGAGCATGCGCCCGTGCCGCAGCAGCCCGCCGATGCCGGATTGACCTTGTCTCCGGCCGTACGCCGCGCCGTGCTCGAACATCATGTCGATCCTTCGAAGATCCAGGGAACCGGCAAGGACGGACGGCTGACCAAGGAGGATGTGATCGCCGCGGCCAAGTCGCAGCAGCCGCAGCCCGCCGCCAAGGCTCCTGCAGCTCCGGCGCCGGCGGTCAGTCCCGCGACCGAGTCCGTTGGCGTCGGCGATTCCGCTGCCGGCCGTCAGGAGGAGCGGGTTAAGATGACCCGCCTCCGCCAGACGATCGCGCAGCGGTTGAAGGATGCGCAGAACACTGCGGCCCTGCTGACCACCTTCAACGATGTCGACATGACCGCGGTCATCGATGCTCGTGCGCGCTACAAGGACCTGTTCGAGAAGAAGCACGGCATTCGGCTGGGCTTCATGGGTTTCTTCGTCAAAGCAGCCGCGCTGGCGGCGCGCGACGTACCTGCGGTCAACGCCTCGATTGAAGGCGACGAGATCGTCTATCGCAATTATCTCGATGTCTCGGTCGCGGTCAGTGCTCCCAAGGGCCTGGTGGTTCCAGTGATCCGGAACGCTCATGCGATGAGCTTCGCCGAGATCGAGAAGAAGATCGCCGAGTTCGGCCAGAAG
>CAMLKX010000189.1 GCA_946480515.1 uncultured Sphingomonadaceae bacterium
AGGACAATCGTCGGAACTGCGATGGTGCCCGCAACCATCGCTCATGCCGGTGCGATCACACCCGACTCCAGCAGCGTCCGTGTGCAGGCGATCGAACTGCTTCCGGCGTAACCATCCAATCTCAACAAGCGGTGGTTGTCACCTTCGTTGGCCGACCTTCCGCTCCGGTCTCCGATCGAATTCGCCGATGTACAAGCCGCTGCGGTTGACGAGCGAACCGGTTGATGGAGCCTGGAGTGCGAATGCGATCCGACGCCCATCCGCCGCAGGAACCGATTGATGAGCGTTTCCGCCGAGATGGCTTACCTCGGTAAGCCGACGCAGCCGTCCTGAACCATCAAGAGCGATGACATACAGATCGAATGGCCTGCCTGCGCCGCGTAGTGGTCCAAAGGGGGCATAGTCGGCAAGCTCCTTCGCAGACGGGACCTTCGCCCCGATCCATCCGCCGATCGCCGAGATGCCCATTGCCGGGAGACTGCTGACCCCCCGCAATGATCCACTGGGATCGGATGCGCGGTTCGATTCCTCCAGACCAAATCGCTCATCGGGGAACAGGTGGGTCTCATCGTGCACCGGATTGCGCGACCAATTTCGCACCGCTCCGGAGTTGATGTCGACCTCGTACATCTCTCCGTTCATGGTCCCCGGTTCGATCGTCCAGAACGTAATGGCGCGATCGTTCTTCGCGAAGTTATAGGTTTCCGGGAAGGTTGGGCCATCCGGCCGGTACGGGACAGTAGCGCGGTAGACCACCTTACGTGGGCCGAGTTCCGCCCGCCCGCGCTTGCGGACAAGTTCGGCCATCATCAACTGCGGCGTCTCGGCACTCGTGCCCCAGGCGAGGGCAATTGCTCCCGACGGTTGCACGCGGCGCGAGATCGCCAGTTCGCCGAACGCGGTTGCGCCCAGTGGCTGCGGCGGCGACTCAAGCGATGCCGGCATCCAGTAAATTTCTCCGTCAAACCCCTTGGCTGCTGTCCCCTTGCGGCGCGGCCCCAGGATCAGGAAATTGCCGTCCGGAAGATAGTAGATGCGGGTCACCAGACCTTGGGGGCCCCAGCGACAGGTCAGGCAGCGAACCTTCCGGCTCGTGACATCAATTTCGTAAGCATGGGTGTCCTGCACATCGGACTTGGTGAACGCGATCCGCTTCCCGTCCGGTGACCAGTCCGGCCGCTCGCCCCAGTCAAGGATGCGAGTAATGCTGAAGGGCGCAGTCAGATAATCGATCGATGACGGCTGTGAAGCCGAGCCAACGCCGGCAACACCTGCCACGAGGGAGACTGTTGCGACCCTCACAGCAGCGCGAATTGAACTCGTTCCCATCATCCTGCTCCAAATCACGCGACTGCTCGCCAAGGTTCTGAAAAGTCATTAAATGTCAGGTCATGGCCACCGCCACAAAAATCACCCCACCCCAACTTGCCGCCCGCGCTGCTGGTGAGTGCATCGTCAGCCAACTCCTCGACCTGATCCGCCGAAAGGGCGGTGACGTTCGTGAGCCGTTGGTGGCGGTTGGCGCCGGAGCGGACCTCGATGAGTTTCTGTCGCAGGGCATCGCGCAGCTCGACTCCGACCAGTTGCGGATACTCTCCGCTCGAGCGAGCGTCATTACCGCCGACCTCCAGGCCGCCCGAACTGGAGAGCCGATGTTCCGCGGAAGCGATTGGCGATTGCTGTTCTACTGCTTGATTGGCAGTCGCACTCTTCGTGAGGCGATCACTCGGGCAAGCGAATTCTTCGAAGCGGTTGATGGACGTCTTGGCGATATGGACCTTACCGTTCGAGACGGACTGGCGCGGGTCGCACTGATCGGAGTCCGAGGAGATGATGAGGAACTCAACTTCATCGTCGGTCTGAATGGGCACATGATGTTCCATGAGATTTTCGGGTGGCTGATTGGCCGGCCGCTCGGCGGGACAATGCTTCTTGAATTTGGCGAGGAGCTCCGCCCATTGGCACTTGAGGAAGCCCGCCCGTTCGAGATCCTGCTCGATGCGCCAGACACGGCGATGACATTCCCCGAGCGACTTCTTGATGAGCCAGTCATCCGGTCGATCGAGGATATGGAGGCGAGGCCGAGCCTCAGCTTCATTCTCCAAACCGGTGAACAGGACAGTCCGCAACACGTCGCCGAGCGCGCACGAGGGACGATGTTGCAGATGCTCAGGGAAGAACAGCGCCTGCCCTCGCTCGACAGGCTTAGCGACTTGCTTGGACTTGGCAGGGTAACCCTTCGCCGCCGCCTCCGGAATGCAGGCACCTCGTTCAATGAACTCCGCGACGACTGCAGGCGGCAGATCGGGCTGGACTTGCTTCGCCGGACAAGCCTTCCCGTCGAGGACGTTGCCGAACGCCTTGATTATTGTGACTCGGACGCCCTTCGCACCGCCGTCCGCTCGTGGGTGGGCATGTCGCCGACCGAGTACCGGCGAGTGGAGCAGCAGCGCCATCGATCGTGAACTGATCAGGTCAACAGCTCGGTAAGAGGCCTGGTCGAATGCATCGATTGCGTACCCCATCCATCGGCAGCGACGCCCATCACCTGCTGAACAGTGATGCCGACGCGGGTCACGGCTCCCCCGCTTCCGGCGACATGGATTCCGCTCTTCACCTTACCACCCGCGCGGCCAGCGAGCATGATCGGCATCCCGGTTACATCATGGCTCTTGGCGTAGCTTACGTCGGAGTGAGCGAGGACCAGCATGTTGTCGAGAAGCGTACCATCGCCTTCCTTCATGGCCGCCATGATCGTGACGAAGTCCGCCCATGCCTCCATGCTCCGCGTAGAGAAGTCGTCGACCGTCGGTTGATATCCGATCGTTCGATCAACCATCTCCTCGTGGGTGGCCTGATGGTAGCCGGTGGACGCTCCAATCTTGCGAAGATCGGCCGTTGCGGTCGAAAAGACCAGGTTGAACACCCGCGTCTGATTACATGCGAGCGCCATCGCCAGCAGTTCAGCCATTGCTTTGTGAGCGATCTTCCGCTCCCCGACGTCGGTACTGACAGGAACAGCGCCCGGCGCCTTGGGAATTGAGCACGCCTCCGCTCGGGGCGGTTTTTCAAGCTGAAGCGCCAGCTTGTTCTCGACCTCGCGGATGGATGTGAAATATTGGTCGACCCTCACCCGGTCGCTTGCGCCGAGCTTTCCGATCAGTTTGCGACGCTGTTCCGTCACGCCAGAGAGAACACTGCGGCGCGCGATGTAGCGGGGATCGGGCTTGAACTCCGCGGCATTAGGGTCGCGGAAGTCCGGCCCAAAAATCTTCTGATAGAGTTCCGCCGCACTTGGAATGCTCGCGTTCATCGCATTGCCGCTGCGGTAGGAGAAACTGGTCCGCGGATTTCCATCAGCACTGATGTCGAGACTGCGGAAGAAGGCGCCCGATCCAATCGCATCGGCGATGATCACATCCAGGGTGGGTGCTTCGATTTGCGGCCACGCATCCACGGGAGTGCCAGTGCGAAGCCCTATGTTCCCCGAATTGTGCGGCTGATTGCTCTTTCCGTCGAGCAAAACGTCGAAGCCGGAAAGCACGGACACATGCTGCTGGACCGGCTTGATCGGCGCCAGTTGCGGCGGCAGATCGAAGTTGGCACCCGTACTCTTCGGGACCCAGCGGTTTGGGATCATCCCGCAGCCCCAGAACCAGGTGCCGAATCTCACCGGCAGGCGTCCCCCACCCTGCGCAGCCGCAAATGCGGTTCCGTTGTCATCGAGAAAATAGTCGAGGAACGGGAGGCCAACAGTGACGGTGGCAGCTCCAACGGCACCCCGCAGCAAGAAGCTACGACGATTGGTGTCCCGCGTCATCACGGTCCCTTCATGATGCGTGCTTGGCTCGAACGCGCTGCTAAGGTCCTGATGCCGCTTCCAGCATAGAAGGCCGGAATAGTGACAATCGCTCGGAAGAGATCCGGCACGCGGTAGCCGGCAGCGGCGAAGCGGCGGTTGAGATCGTCAATGGTCGGAGAGTCGCTTGGCAGCAGCGACCGGCCGGAACCGTACCGCCAACTCGCCTGCACCAGGCACTGTGGCACGGCAAGATTATCACGCAGCACCTGCCCAAGCCCAGCCGCCCCGTTGAACGCGACTTTGTC
>CAMLKX010000190.1 GCA_946480515.1 uncultured Sphingomonadaceae bacterium
AGCTTCGCGAGCTTCGGCGGGATTGTCGCGAGACAATAGGGGTTACGCTGCCCCTCTCCGGCCCAATAGTCCCGGTGATAATCTTCAGCCGGATACCAGGTGGAGGCCTCTTCGATGGTCGTCACGACCTGTCCGCCATGCTCGGCATTGGCGCGTTCGATCGCGGCGCGGGCCTCCTGCTCCTGAGCGAGGTTCTGCGGGAAAATCGCCGACCGATACTGTGTCCCCACATCGTTGCCCTGCCGGTTGAGCTGGGTGGGATCGTGCGTCGCGAAGAAAATATCGAGCAGATCACCGTAGGAAATCACTTCCGGGTCGAATTCGATCCTGATGGCTTCCGCGTGACCGGTGGCACCGCCGCACACCTCCCTGTAGCTGGGGCTAGCGACATGGCCGCCGGTGTAGCCGCTTTCGACCGATTTCACGCCAACGAGGTCGAGGAACACCGCTTCGGTGCACCAGAAGCATCCGCCCGCCAGGATTGCGACGTCTTGAGCCATGACCATCTCCTCTGTCACAGCAGAAGATAGGGATCAGAGCCGGGCGCGGAAAGGCGTGAAGTCGGTCGAGCGGTCGTAAACGTCGATGCCCTCACGCCGCTTGAGAAAGCCGACCACCGCATAAGTGACCGGAGTCAGTAGTGCCTCCCAACTCACCTTGAGGATGAATTGGCTGAGCATCACCATCAGCAGCTGCTCTACCGGCCAATCTGGCGCACCATAGAAAGCAAGCGGATAGAAGAGCAGGCTGTCGATGCCCTGCCCGACGATCGTGCTGCCGATCGTGCGCGTCCACAGGTGGCGGCCGCGGGTCAGGATCTTGAGCCGCGCGAGAACCAGCGAATTCGCGAACTCCCCCGCCCAGAACGCGATGATCGAGGCGAATACGATCCGCCAGACCTGCCCGAAGATGGATTCATACGCTGCTTGGCCAGTCCACCCGGCGTCCGGAGGCAGGGCGACCACGACCCAGCTCATCAACGCGAGGAACAGCATGGCGACGGTTCCGGCCCAGATACAGCGGCGCGCCCGGCTGTAGCCATACACCTCGGTCAGCACATCACCGATCACGTAGGACAGGGGAAAGAAGAGAATGCCCGCGCCGAACGGCCACGGTCCGATCAGCGGCAGGTCGATCACGGCGCGTTTCCCCGCGCCAACCACGTTCGACAACAGCAAGATGGTGACGAATGCCGCCATCACGAAGTCGAAATATCGCATCGGTCGGCGGGCAACTTCCGTTGCGTCGACGGCAACCGGCGCAGCTGTGTCCAAATCGGCCTCCGGATCCCCCGCGCTCATGATCACTGCCTAGCCTGAGCACTCGCTCCCCGCCAAGAGCGGAACCTCACTGGTCGTTCGGTGTTGCCGCTGGCACCTGTGCAATCAAAGGACGATCAGCAATGCCTGCGAAGTCCAAGGCCCAGCAGATGGCCGCCGGAGCGGCTCTTTCGGCCAAGCGCGGCGACACTCCCAAAAGCAAGCTCAGGGGCGCGTCCAAGCAGATGGCCCAATCCATGTCGGAAAAGGAGCTGAAGAAAATGGCGTCCACGAAGCGCAAGGGGAAGCCGCAGCATAAATCCGGCTAGCTGACCTGATGCGGCTTACGCCTTGTAGGTTGCTTTGAGAGCGGCCAGTTCAAGCCGTTTGCCCATCCATTCCGCCAGTTCCTCAAACTTGAGCGGTTTGTCGAACACGATCCCGGCGCGTCGGTCCGAGTACCACCGGATGCTGCCCTTGATCGGCCGCAGGCTTTCCACCACGACAATGACGTTGCGGCCGATGCAATATTCGTCGATCGGCTCGACCTTCATCCCGCCCAGCGAAATATCGTGCACGTCGACCGTGTAATAAAGCTGGCCGATCCGGAGGCTTGCCTTGCAGGTCACTTCGAGACGGGGCGGGCGCGGGCGAAACCGATGACGCGGTTTACGGCCCGCCAGCAACTCGCCGAGATCGATGTTGTTGTCGAATTTTATTCCGACCGTCCCATCACGGGTCCAGATGACGCTTGCAGGGATGCGATGGGTCGAAAATTCGACCTCGACGGCATCACCGATCTGACAGGGATGGCCAGCTTCAGCCATCAGCCCGCCGGCCGACATGTTGCGGACCCGGATGAGTTGTTCGCCATCCTTGGCGATCAACTTCGCGACCCGCAGGATCGGCATGATGCGATCATCCTGGCGGCGCTCCGTCGGCCGCGGCACATCGACCGACAGCGAGAACGTCGTCGATTCGAATGCAGCGTCCTCTCCCTGAGGGATGCGCGATGCCCGGCGCCGGATCAGACTGCTGATCATCCCCACAATTTGTCTCCGTTTGATACCAACTCGGCGGCTTAGACCAGTGACGGTTAAGAAGCCGTTTCTTCAAATTGACCTAGGAAGCGAAAGGTGCGCTAAGGGACAGGACGATGGAGAGCGTAATGGCGCGGCCCAGGCTGCTGCTGATCGATGACGAACCCAATCTGGCGAGCTTCATCGCCAGCGCAGCAAGCGAGTGCGGCTTCGATCCGTTCGTCACCACCGAGGACGTCGATTTCCGGCTGCAGTTCCTCGCTCAGCGCCCGGCGATGGTGGCGCTTGATCTCGGCATGCCGGGAGCCGACGGGGTGGAGCAGCTCCGCTTCCTTGCGACGAACGAGTTCAAGGGCCCGGTGCTGATTGTCAGCGGCTTCGACCGGCGCGTGCTCGAGTCCGCTTACCGGCTGGGCGAAACGTTGGGCCTGACCATGGTCGGTCCAATCGAGAAGCCGATCCGTCTTGAGATTCTCGAAGAGTTGCTGTCGCAAGTGAAGGGGGATCTGACGGCATGATCCCCGCTGCCGAGCTCGGCTTGCTCGACGGCTTCGAACGTGCCCTGCTCAACCGGCGGCTGCACATGGTCTATCAGCCGAAGGTTGCCCTGGGTGATGGCCGATTGATCCGGGTCGAGGCTCTCGTGCGCTGGGATGACCCGCTGCTCGGGACCGTGCCGCCATCGCGGTTTGTGCCCTTGGCCGAACGGTTCGGCTTGATCGATCAGCTAACCGAATGGGGCCTCACGACCACGCTCAAGCAGTGGACCAGATGGCAGGAAACTGGAGTCGACACCTGCCTTGCATTCAACATTTCCGCACTCTCGCTGCAGCACCTCGATTTCCCCGACCTCGTTGCCCGCATGTGCCGGGCCCACGAAGTCCCAACCGAAAAGCTGGTGCTGGAGCTGACCGAAAGCGCGACTCAGCCGCTGGTCAAGCTGATGGACACGCTGACGCGCATCCGAATCAAGGGAATTGGCCTTGCCATCGACGATTTCGGAACCGGCTATTCGTCGCTCATGCAGCTGCGGCAATTGCCCTTCACCGAGGTGAAGATCGACCGCTTTTTCGTCGCTGACGCGGTGCAGTCGGCGGACTCGCGGCTGATCGTCCAGACCATCAGCAATCTCGCCCACGGGCTGGGAATGACCGCGACGGCGGAGGGCGTGGAAACGCCCGAGCAGTTACGGCTGCTTCGCGCGCTCGGTTGCGACGTGGCCCAAGGCTATCTGATCGCCCATCCGCTTGAACCGGATGAGCTTGGACCTTGGTCGGAGAAGTTCCGCCGCGAATGGCCGACACTCATCGGCAATTAAGCAGCGAATGATCCGCTTGCGTACCAATGCTTTTGCGCCGATGTTCGCCGCGAAGGCGCAAGAACATTGGTCGATACTTCCAGCTTCCCGATCTTCGGCCAGTTTCGTCTCGGTTTCCTGCTGCATGACGTCGCCCGGCTGCGGCGCAAGGTGGTCGACAAGGCACTGAAGCCCAAGGGCATCACCCGATCGCAATGGTGGCTGCTTGCCAAGCTGTCGAGCAGCGACGGGAATGGCATGGTTCAGACCGAACTTGCCGACGTGCTCGATATCGGCAAGGTCGCGCTTGGCGGCTTGCTCGACCGGCTGGAATCCAATGGCTACATCCGCCGCGTCGCCGACCCGACCGACCGGCGCGCGAAGCGGGTCGAGATCACCCCGTCCGGCCGCGAGATCTTCGAATCCATTCGGACCCTCGCAAGCCAGCTCAACCAGGACATGGCGCAAGGCGTCACGCGCGAAGAAATCGCCCTCGTGGAGGA